>CAJXOS010000018.1 GCA_913057725.1 uncultured Lewinella sp. | reverse complement strand
TCTCTTCCGAAGCGGCTGCAAATGTAGACTCTTATCTTTATCCACACAAGCTTTTTCAAAAAGAAATTGCATATTTTTTAAGCCCCTATCATTGCCCGAATAAAAACCGGTATAGGTGTAGTAGACATAAGCGCCAGTTCTTCAGGAAGATGACTCTCTCCATTTAAGAAGCGGAGTAATCTTGGCGGCGGATTATCTCTGAACAAACGGGCAAAAAGCTGGTCTCCTGGATAACGTTTCTCCGCCAGCACCTTTAGCATTAGGCTATCATAGTATTGGTGTCGTTGGTCAAACCAATTCAAATCACCAAGTCTATTATCGCCTTTAGCCAGAGCTTGAAGCAACCGTTGGATACGACGGTGTATATATAAAAAGGTGTAGCCTGTAGAGGCTCTGGTATCACCGCCTGCTGTTCCGACATGTATAATGGGGCCGTTACGGGTCGAAAAAGAATAGTCCGTCATCGGTATCACACCCTGTTCCTCCCGCACGATCTCAAATTCTCCTATATGCGACCAACACTCCTTTATATAAGTACGGATGATTTCATCATAGCCATCTGAAGAAAGATGCTCGTTAGAAAAGATGGCTAACTCAAATAGAGCTGTATTGGGGGTATCTGGAAATACATACATAAAACGGAAGTCATCATGCTGTGGCACTCTGAAGTCCATCAAGGTGGCATCACCATCTTTAAAGATTGGTTCTTTCGTTCGTACGAACCAGCCCTTAAAATGCTGGTCTAGGTATTGCACCTTACTCTTATCAATTGTACCCCTCCATATACTATTGATACACCATGGCGCAGAGAAGTCTCCCTCACTCGTATGTACAAGGACTCCTTTCTGATCGGGCAACTCCTCAACTGACGCTACATCCGCTATAATAGAGACTACGTTTTTATGCTTAGCAAAGCATTCATCCGTATAGCTGTAATAGTCTGCCGCCTTTATCATCTTATAGGAGAACGGAGCAATATCCAATTGCCTGGTATAATCATAGGTATGGAACCATAATTTTGGCCAGGAATAGTGTACGATCTCTTCAAAGGGGCCTGGCGTACTTTCCCAAAAACACCAAGTCCGATCATCAGATTGTTTACGTTCCTGATCGATCAGCAGTACTCGACTATGCTTTAGTGGAGAATGTAAAAGCTGATACACAAAGCTACGGCCAGCCGCGCCAGCTCCGGTAACTATGAAATCATAATGCTTTTCTACGGATGCCATCTAAGCGTTCGTTTAGAAGAACAATAATAACAGGAGGAAAAACACCAATTGTGCGCCAGCATAAATGGGCAACAAGGGGTGCCGAAAACGTATCTGTAGAAGCTGTAAGGGAATGCTAAAGAAAAGTGCCACCAACGACCATGCTATGTAATTTTGGGTTGGAATTATGCCTCCAGCCCATTGCCAATAATCTAATGCTACGGCAACTGGTTCAATACATAAGTCATAGAGTGCAATAAGCGCACTAGCAACGACCGCAGCCAACAAGGGGGAAGAAAGAAAACGGGCAGCAAGGTCGTTAGTAGCAAGTATCAGTAATGTCCAGTTGAGTGCTATAACAAGGGGAACATCCAACCATTGAATCCACATTGTGGCACCATAATGGTAGACGCCAAATATTCGTCCGGTTGCAACACCAGCCACCTCAATAAAAAAGGTTCCCCAGTAAGTAACTGCTACCCACCAAAGGAGACGAAAATCTTGGTGCTTCTGGTGAATGAAATACAGTATTGGCAAGCAAACAACCAGCAGTAAAAAATCGGTGATCTGAGTAGTCAGCGGATATACCGCAGGCATTAAGTGAGCCTGCACACCTGACAGAAACGAAAACACCAGAAAAACAGCAAAAAACAACTCCGCTTGACTTAACTCTAAACGAGTGGTCCAGTACTCAAGACGCCGGTTTATTTTACTTGCCAGTTCAGCCATATTTATAGTAGATTCAAACTATTGCGCACCGCACTACTGAAGAGTAAGACCATCTTACGACCATCATTAACACGGATCCGCTCCTCAGCTACTCGATGAGCAGGAGATTGTTTAATCTTTTTCAACAAATTCAAGTAGTACACATACGCCAGGTAAACCCCGAAGCGAGCTCCCTCTGGCAAACGGATAATACCTTGATAAGCATGATCAAAATCCCTACGGATATCAGCCTCGATTTGCGCCTTTGCGTCAGCCGTAAATTCCGTAAAATCCACACCTGGAAAATAAACGCGCCCACGATCATCAAAGTCGCTCTTCAAATCACGCAAGAAGTTGACTTTTTGGAAAGCAGAACCTAAGCTCCGTGCGGAGTCTTTCAAGGATTCATACTTTTCATTGTCACCTTCGCAGAAGACCCGTAGGCACATCAACCCTACCACTTCAGCAGAGCCATAAATGTACTCTTCGTAACCTGCTTGATCATAGGTATTCTCGTGAAGGTCCATCTCCATGCTACGCAAAAAGGCATCGATAAGCTCTCTTTCAATATTGTACTTATTGACAACCTCTTGGAACGACTGAAGAACGGGGTTAAGACTAATTCCCTCTTCTATGGCTACATATGTGTCTTTCCAGAAACGGGATAGCAATTCAGCCTTAGGATAATCGTGAAAAGTATCAACGATTTCATCGGCGAAACGCACAAAACCATAAATAGCATAAATAGGATTGCGGAAGCGCTTGTCAAACACACGGATTCCTAGTGAGAAAGAAGTACTGTAGCGCTGAGTGATCAGCTTGCTAGACTCCATACACACTTTACGATACAACTCAAACATAGTGGACTTAGGTTTTTACTTGGTGAAAGTTTACCAAAGATTAATGCAGAATTTTGTCTACCTCTTCCGCCACAACTTGGCCGGAAATCAAGGACGGCGGCACACCAGGGCCAGGTGTCGTTAGTTGTCCGGTGTAGAAGAGGTTGCTCACTTTTTTATTGCGCATTTTGGGCTTGAGAAATGCTGTTTGGAGCAAAGTATTAGCAAGCCCATAAGCATTGCCTTTGAAGGCGTGATAATCCTTTTTGAAATCGCGGTGCGCATAGGAACGCTTGTAGATGATATGGTCGCGGATAGCATGACCCGTTATCGCCTCAAAGCGATCTACGATGATATCGAAATACTTTTCGCGTAGCTCATCGGTATCTTCCAGATCGGGGGCCAATGGTATGAGGAAGAATAAATTCTCATGGTCAGCTGGTGCTACTGAGTCGTCGGTTACCGATGGCGCACAGACGTAGAACAATGGCCTAGATGGCCATTTGGGCTCTTCGTAAATTTCGTGCGCATGCAGCCCGAAATCTTCATCAAAGAACAAGTTATGGTGATGAAGCCCAGGCAGCTTCTTATCAACGCCAACATAGAACAATAGGCTTGAAGGCGCCATGGTTCGTTTCTGCCAATAGGACTCTGTATAGTTTCTAAGTTTTGGAGGCAATACAGCTTGCTCCAGATGATGGTAATCAGCACCACCAACTACGGCGTCAACAGTATATCTGTTGTTAGCAGTGATTACTTGCGTCGCATGACCATTAGGGACAATTATCTCCTTGACCTCCTCGTCGTACTTGATCTCAACGCCAAGTTCCTCAGCCAGGCTCACCATGGCCTTGACGATTTCGTGCATTCCCCCTTTTGGGTACCACGTACCAAGAGCGAGGTCAGCATAATTCATCAGACTATACAGTGCTGGCGTTTTCTGCGGAGTAGCGCCAAGAAAAAGAACAGGAAACTCGAGCAACTTGATGAGCTTATCATTCTTAAACAGCTTCCGGATAGATGTAGAAATGCTTGAGAACATTTCTAATCTAAATAAGCTTAAGAGAATACGAGGATCAGCAAATTCGAGGATGTTGTGACTCGGCTTGAACACAAACTCGTTCATACCTACCTTATACTTATAGGCGGCCTCAGAAAGAAACTGCTTGAGCTTAGCGCTGCTGCCTGCCTCGTAAGATTCGAACATCGCGTATAGTTCTTCCATCTTTGCTGGCACCTCCATTTCTTCCCCATCCTCAAAGTAGACGATGTAGGAAGGGTCTAAACGAATGAGGTCGTAATAATCGGAGGTTGATTTACCAAAGCATTGGAAATAGTTCTCAAACACTTCGGGCATCCAGTACCAACTCGGCCCCATATCGAAGGTAAAGCCTTGTTCTTTGTACTGACGCGCTCGACCACCAGGCCCACTATTCTTTTCCAGAATGGTAACCTGATAACCTTTCTGAGCCAAGCTAGACGCTGCTGCTAAACCAGCAAAGCCCGCACCTATGACAACAACATTTTTTGACAAAATAGTCCTGTTTTTGTGATATGGGCATAACAGGACTTTTGCAGTTTTGTTTAACTATGAGTGCGCAAAAGTTAGACGAACCAGGTCTGAATTCTGGCCTACTTCTTATTATACTTATTCATGGTGTGATTAATACCAATGGCTCCAAAGCTCAGAACAGTGTCCGCAGCGTACTTGACCAAGTCAGCGAGCTGTTCTTTTTCCTCCGCTGACCATTCTCCCAAGACAAAGTCTACTTGACGGCCCTTGGAGAAGTCACTACCAATCCCGAATCGTAGGCGCGCATAGTTATTTCCACCTGTTACCTGGTCAATGTTCTTAAGGCCGTTATGGCCACCGTCATTGCCTTTGGCTCGCAGGCGCTGTTTGCCGAAAGGCAAATTCAAATCATCCAAAACCACAAGAAGGTTCTTCTTATCAATCTTCTCTTTTTGCAACCAATAGCGAACAGCCTTGCCGCTCAGGTTTACATAAGTAGATGGCTTTAGTAATATGAATGTACGACCACGATGTTTAATCTGAGCCACATCTCCCTGGGTATCATTTTGCCAGGTGGCTTCTTTGGACGCAGCCAGGTGGTCCACTACATCAAAACCAATATTGTGGCGGGTGTTATCGTATTTAGCACCCATATTTCCGATGCCGACGATGAGGTACTTCATGGGGTCGGGAGTAATTTCCGGTTGACGAAAAAATTGAACAAAACGCTGAAGAATCTTAGAGATCAAGGACGTGAATTGGTAGTTACATAAATCTCGGTGCCCGTATCGATCATGCAAATACTAGCATGTCTCTATACATAATTGAAGGAAAAATAGTTCACCTCCAAAAAGCAGGCACAAAAGTAGGAATTTACCGGGAGCCATTGCATTTGTAGCAGAAGTCGAGGTTATATGATTAGAGAGAGTAGTGCATTACTCATCCAAATGCCACAAAATGCCATAGGTCAGTGGTGACCACGGAGCCGTTTTCACATCTGCCGCTTTCAAAGCATTATTCAGCCAGGTATTACAAGTATTGATAGCATGATATTGCCCATGTGCTTCGTAAAAGAAGTCGTGACGAGAATAGCCCTCACTGGCGATCTCTGTCCAATCCTGATTGGTGCCTTTTCGGAAAGATTCGTCTAGGTACTGGAACAATGAATTCATTGCCTCCTCGCATAACTCTAGACGCTTCCAGGCATCGCGTGGTTTGAAGTAGCGGGTAATATGCATAATCGGCTCACTACTTACCAACAGCGCTTTAGCCCCATTTTCAAAGGTTAAATCACCCCAAGTTGGTGTTTCTAGATAGAAATTTCGTTCTCCCCATCCGTACGCAACATGAGTGGTAGTGTCATTCTGGAAAGACGTGTGTATTAGGTTTGCGGGAAGATCCTTGACGGGTACTACGATATCAAGGTGAATGCCCCCGGTTGTGATAAACACCTCGTGTGTTTTTTGATCACAGGCCTCGGCTTTAGGATTAGTGGTCCATAGTGAGCCAATAAGGGCAACTATTATATACAAAAGGATTAAACCCAAAATGCCTAAGAGCAGCCATTTGAAATATCGCCAAAAAGTACGCATATGTATGTGCTAAGATGGATTAGCAAAGAGCTTGTCTAAAGTTTAAACTCCTTAGTAGCCCTTTCCAATGCTTCTGGTTTCCCAACGTCGAGCCAGCTCGACTCATCATGAGGAAAATTACGAATAAATCCGTGCTTTGCGGCCTCGAGCCATACCTCAATAATAGAAAACACTGACTTGTCAGAAGGGAAGTAAGCGAAGAGTGCTGGGTCGATAATCGCCATGCCACTGTAAGCCCATTCCGTGATCTCTTGTGCCTCTCGGCTCACCTTTCGTTCTCCAGTACGTTTGTTTACCCAACCACTTAAGCGGCCGTGCTGATCAAACTCTAGATAGCGTGAGGTTTCCCGTTGGCGAACCGCCAGCGTCGTCAGGGATGGGTCTCGCTCATGATGACTGTAGAATTCGTTGAGATCAAGATCGCTGATGATATCCACATTATGAATAAGGAAGGGCGCATCGCACAAAAGTGACTTTGCTTTTAATAGTCCTCCTCCTGTGTCGAGCAGTTCCTCACGTTCATCAGAAATATGAATCCGCATACCAAAGTACTCCTTATCAAACAGGTAATGCTCGACCATATCCGCATAGTGATGGACATTGACAACCACCTCCTTGATACCGAAAGACTTTAGGCGGCGGAGAACAATTTCCAATAAGGTCTTACCTTGCACCTCAACCAAGGCTTTAGGTCGGTCGTTGGTATAAGGGCGAAGGCGCGTACCAAGACCAGCGGCGAAGACCATTGCTTTCATATTGGATAAGTTAGAAGGTTTGGTAGTTAGATGGTTTGAAGGTGAGACGATTGGTTTACTAAAGGTAACGGATTAGCCTCAGATACATTTTGACGTAGGTCCGCAATCACGCCAAAAGATAACGATAGATTAAAGGTATAAAATGATTCAGCGTAGGCTCGTACAAATATTATTAGCTCCATTTTCATTGCTATATGGCCTTGGAATCAGCCTGCGCAATGCCTTTTATCGTGCTGGTTTACTCAAGTCGATGACCTTCAATATCCCTGTAATCTCCGTAGGCAACCTTTCCGTTGGCGGAGCAGGGAAAACACCACACATAGAGTACTTGATCCGGCTACTACGAGAGCATATCAAAGTAGCTACTTTGAGTAGGGGTTATAGCCGTAAGACTCGTGGTTTTTTGGAAGTCCAGCGCAACAACAATGCCGAGCGGGTTGGTGATGAGCCACTACAGTTTAAGCGAAAGTATCCGGATATTGGAGTCTATGTAGCAGAAGATCGTGCATTTGCGATTCCGCAAATCATGATGAAGCGTTCAGACACACAATTGGTCCTTTTAGATGATGCCTACCAACACCGATCGGTGAAGCCTGGCGTAAATATCTTGCTCACCGAATATGCTAATCTTTTCACGAAAGACTTCCTGTTACCATCAGGGCGATTACGGGAATGGCCCAGCGCCTATGAGCGGGCAGATGTGATTGTAGTGAGCAAATGCCCAAATACCTTAAGTGAGGCCGAAAAGGAAGAAATCACGCGGGAGATTAATCCTCTACCACACCAGCAACTCTTCTTTTCTTATTACGCCTATAAAGCACCATACTATCAGTTTAACCCTCGTTATCGTCTACAACTCGATGATAAATTGGAGGTGCTGTTAATCTGTGCCATTGCCAAGACTGATTATCTCGTAGATTACCTGCAATCACAGACGGGTAGTGTCCGTAGTCTGGAATTTGCGGATCATCATTACTTTGACAAAGAGGACATTTCCAACTTGCTGCGCACTTTCAAGAACATTGAGAGCAACCGCAAGGTGATTATCACCACGGAGAAGGATGCTATGCGTTTGGAGCTTCACCGTGAGTTTTTGATTAAAGAGCGCTTGCCTATCTTTGTTTTGCCCACGGAGGTTCGCTTTCACTTTGATGAAGGCCCTCAGTTCGACGAATTGGTTCGTCAGTACCTGCTCAACTTCAAGGTGTGATCCTACGATTTTTCCTGCTCATTATCTATCAGCTGCTCAAAGGCCTGGTCATTTTCTACCAGACCTTTTATTTCCCGTTTACCGTCTTTCGCAAACGCGAAACGTTAGATTTTAAAGGTCCAGGCATTGTAGTTTCCAACCATCCCAACACGATGGTTGACCCTCTCCATGTCATTTCCAGGACGCCTCGGCAGTCCTTCTTTTTAGCGAATGCCAGCATGTTTAAAAACCCCATCGCGGGTTTTCTACTCAAGTACCTCTACTGTATTCCGATTGCACGGCCAGGAAGAGATAAAGGCGTAGAGAAAATAGATAATGAGAAAAGCTTTGTGGCTACCTATGAGCACCTGGAAAAGGGTGGAGTAATCTATATCGCACCGGAAGGCGGCAGCGAAATGGAACGCCGTCTTCGACCACTCAAAACCGGCACGGCACGAATTGCGCTGGGCACTGAAGCCAGACATAACTTTGGCCTAGGCTTGAAAATCTATCCTGCGGGCCTGACCTACGAGCATCCAACCCGTTGTGGGAGTCGACTTTACATGGAGGCAGGAGAACCGATTACGGTTGCCGACTGGCAAACCGCCTACGAGCAGGACCCAGTACAGGCCGCTCGCGATATGACGGACCATCTAGAAGAACAGATGAGAAGTCTTCTTGTACATACTGATAATGATGAGCAAGACCAACTGCTGTATCGTCTAGAGCGCATTGTCCAACACGACACACCTCTATCGATTGATCAGCATTACGACCGCATTCAACAACTACTTTCGGGCCTTAAACAGCTAGCTCAAAACCAAGCTGATGACTACGGTAAACTGCAAAGCTTTGTGGCTGAATATCGTAAGGCCCTCCGCCAGAATAAAGTGACTGATCGTGGCATTAGCCAGCAAGACAAAGGCCTTATAACAGCTATTAGCGTATTGGCTTGGCCACTGTGGCTGTACGGACGTCTAAACAATATCTTTGTCTACGAAATTCCGCGTTGGCTTGAGCGCAAAATGGACTTGTACATTGGTTATCGAACTACCGTAAAAGTGCTAGGTGCTTTAATTGCATTTCCGCTGTTTTACTTTTTGCAGTACAAACTCGTCCACTACCTAACGGATTCCCGCACGGCTATTTGGTATTTAATAAGCTTACCGCTATCTGGCATTGGGGCTTGGGCTTATGCCTATCACGTACAGCCACGGATTGAAGCTTGGCAATGGCGACAATTCAGGAAACGGAACCCAGAAATGGCAGCAGATCTAACCACTCGGAGAGCTCATTTAGCGAGCCAAGTCGACAATTTTCTTCGCAAATAGATTATCATTCTAGACGGCCTGGTAACCTCTAGCAAAACGTTCGGATCAATAAAAAGTACGTCCTTCAGTTCAAGATCCATCTGAATAATAGCCAACTCCCTCTCCTTAGTTTTTTCATTAATTTTAAACATCTAATACCTATTACACCATGAGACTCCACTCTTTGGGCTTATCCTGCCTATTGGCCATAACGGCTATCCTAATTTTCACTACTTGCCACGAAAAGCTTTACCCTCCCAGCACAGCAACGGTTGTCGACCTCACACCAGCAATGATCGATGCTATTGTTGAGGAAGAGATGGTCCTGCAAAACATTGTGGGTATTACAGTAGGTGTCGTCGAAAACGGCATAGTTACACATACCCGTGCCTATGGTCATCATGATCAGGCACGTACCAACCCAGTAACCACTAGCTCTAAATTTCGCTATGCTTCTATATCCAAACCAGTAACGGCCATTGCCACCTTCAGGGCGATTACAGATGGGCATATGGGGCTCAACGACAAAGTCGCCGACCATGTGTCGTTCTGGCCATCTACAGGCTCTAAGGGCGATATTACTATTGCTCACTTACTGAGCCATCGCAGTGGCATTGTCCACTACGGATATGATGAAGACGATGATAAGGTTTGTGATCCTTTAGACGTCAATCCTCTACCCACATCTTCCTTTAATGCTAGTGCTAGTGTTGACCGCTTTAAGCATTGTCCTTTGACCTTTACTCCGGGCACCGAAAATAATTATAGCAGCTATGCCTATGACCTATTAGGCGCCGCAATCGAAGAAGCTACCGGCATGGATTATATCGCTTACGTGAACACACACGTAAAGAATGTTGCTGGCATGAACAGCTTTTCCGGCTTTGCTGCTAGTCCGGGAGGATATGACTTGGATTGCAATCTTAATCGCACCGTTGAAAACGAAGGCGATGTAAGTATAAAAATCCCTGGTGGCGGCTGGAGTAGCAACATTGGAGATCTTGCCCGTTTTATGGCCGGCGTGATCAATAACGATTTCATTCCCGCGTCTTACGCGCTTTGGCAACCCGTTACATTTGCCACCGATAACGACGACTATGTATATGGCTTCCGCAAAAAGAGCCGCGATAATGCCGACTACATTAGCCATGGCGGGGCGCATGATGACCTTCGGTCTTATATAGGCTTCTTCCCTGGAGACGGCAACGGAGTTTGCCTGATGATGAATACCGGTGGAAACGGTAATTCTTATCGCATCGGAGAAAAGCTGCTCGCAGCCATGGGCTACGGCTTTACCCGCTCTGATCTTCCACTTACGGATAATGGAGAAAGCGTAGAATGCGGTGATCGTATGGTCTCCATTTGGAGAGACAATGGAAACGGTGATGAAACCGTAATCCGCCGCGGACTAAGTCACAGCGACTTTCTAGCCGAGCGCAATGCCTTGGCAGAAAAAGGATGGTACTTGATTGACATGGAAACCTACAAGGAAAATGGCTCACAGGTATGGGATGGCATTTTTCGAAAAGATGTTACTTCTACATCCATCTGGCGTGGATTCAGCACAGAAGGTTGGTTTGAAAAATGGGAAGAAGAAAACGATGCCGGTCGCCGATTGATTGACCTGGAAATGTACAAAGTAGGCCCCAACACAAAATGGGCAGGGCTGTTTCAAGCAGACAATAGTGACAACTATGCCATGTGGCGAAACTTCAGCACCAGCGACTTTGGTGACAAGTACTTTGAAATGCGCGACGAAGGCCGAAAGCTTATTGACATTGAAACATACAAGATCGGTACAAGTAGAAAGTGGGCTGGGGTGTGGTTAGGCACAGGAACCTCTCTATTGAATCGCAACTACAGTCAAGACGATTTTATTGAGCTCTGCCGCGAACGTGTAGATAATGGCTACCGCTTGCTTGATGTAGAAACGTATTTGGTGAACGGCCAAAGAAAGTTTGCCGGTGTTTGGGAGCCGGCCTCTGAGGGTGAGGCTCGCTGGTTCAATATCCTAATGGGCGATTGGGTAAATGACAAACACATCCCACTCGTCGAAGACGGATACGAGCTCTTAGATTTAGAGAAGTACTAGAAACTTGTTTATTGGGATGGGGCACAAATTCCCATCCCAATAACCCTGAACCCTGATTATTACTTTTCCGTTTCTTAGATAATTCTATTCAACTAGTCCTTACGGATGGCCGAGGTTAAGCACTTTTCTACGTTGCAGTCGTATTGTAATGCAATTGGTATCCCTCCACCAAAGCACGCGCTCTATGACATCCGCAGTTTTGCGGAAAACATGGAAACAGTGTACCCTTCCATGCCACCCTTTAAACACGAGTTTTATGCGCTGGCATTAAAACTAGAAGGAGGTGGGTCAGTCACTACCGGAAACCATATCGCAAGCGATTTTGAAGCTACAGTATTCTTTAATTCCCCTTATCAAATTCTGCACTGGGACATTGCTCCAGATTGGGAAGGCTACTATGTTATCTTTTCTGAAGATTTCATTAACCATCAAGGAAGCCCTACACAGCTCACTCAACGTTTCCCGTTCCTTTTGAATGACAACACTTATCCGTTGGCACCAAACGAACAGGAAAAAGCAGAACTTCTTCGCGTTTTTCAAAACCTGTATCTGGAGCATCAGCAAGATGCCATACATCAAGAAGGAGTTATCAGGCATTATATTCAAATCCTTTTGTTGCTTACTGCTCGCCTTTTCAATAATTATGCTCCAAAGAGCTATGGGAATACCACCCAACGAGACAATGACCTCAATACTGTCAGCCGGTTCAAGGCGCTGATTGAAACTGCCTTTTATCCAGACCAAAATCACGGGCCGGCCTCTCCTCATCAGGTGCAGTTCTACGCCGAACGCCTCCTCATTCATCCCAACCACCTCAATGCCCTCGTTAAGCGAATCACTACCCATTCAGCATCGGATCTGATCCAGCAGCACCTCTTATCACTCGCTAAGTCCAAGTTGCAAAACACACAACTTTCGGTCAAGGAAATTGCGTACGAGCTGTACTTCAGTTACCCCAATCACTTCTCCGCTTTTTTCAAGAAAAGCACTGGAATGACTCCCAACACCTACCGTAAAAAGTAGTTACTCTCCCTCATCTTTGATTTCCGTATTTCCTGCTTTGATATCTGTATTTCCCCGAGTACAGCCCGCCTATACTTTTGTCGTGTAATCTGAAATAAAGAATAAGACACGACATGAAATACTCATTCTTCCTCCTTCTTAACCTATTCGTTTTTTCCCTTCTGGGGAATAACAATTTGCCAAACACAACTTCACCAAATATGAATTTCGATAAAGATCAACAGGCCATTCAGGCTTTATTGGAGCAACTATTCGCAGCAGCTGATGCTCGCAATTGGGATGCCGCAAAATCACTAATGGCGGAACGCGTTTACACGGACTACAGTGATCTGGGTGGTACGCCTGGTTTTCAAACACCAGATGAAATCGTCAACGGTTGGGCTGGCTTACTTCCTGGTTTTGAGCGTACCGTGCACCAAATCCACAACTTTGCCATCTGGGTAGCCGACGACCGCGCTACCAGCACCTTTGACGGTATTGCCGTACACTACCTGCAAGTAGCTGATGGAGATGACTACTGGACTATTTTTGCTGGGTATGACACCGAATTTGTACAAGAGAATGGTGCCTGGAAACTAGCACGGATCGACCTTAGCCTTTATCGCCAAGCTGGCAATGAATCCCTACCTATGGTTGCTTTAGAGCGCGTTGCCAATGGTGAGATACAGGATCTAGCAACAGCGTCCAAAGCAGAGGCCAGCGTAGAACGCTTTTTCACCGCCTTAGAGACTACCAATTTCGAAGCGTTCCTAGAGAACCTGAGCACGAATGCCGTTCAGCAGATGCCTTTAGCTCCTACCAACTTCCCCAAAGAACTTGATGGAAAATCAGCGCTAGAGCAGCAGTATAACTTGGTTATGAAATATGATCAGCGCTACGATCGTACTTACTATCCAACGCAGAATCCACAAGTTGTTTTGGTGAAATACCAAGGGACGGTTAAAACAGAATCAGGAAAGGACTACAACAATGCCTACGTGAGTCTATTCGAAGTAGATACTGAGGGAAAAACCATCAGAAATGTAGAGCACTTCAATCCTGACATCCTCCTCTCTAGCTGGACGGGGCTACAGCCTACCAACTATTCCGTACATGCTGCCGGAGCCGCTCGCGATGGAGGGGTAACCATGCAGGAAGTCACCTTCACGAGTGCGGGAGTACACTTAGTCGGTCACCTATTCCTTCCTCCAAACTTTGATGAGACTGCTCAATATCCATCCGCTATCGTTACGGGTAGCTGGACGAGTGTGAAAGAGCAAATGCCTGATGAATACGCCAGTTTATTGGCTCAACAAGGCATTCTAGCTTTGACATTCGACTTTACTGGTTTTGGTCAAAGTGAAGGACAGCCTCGGCAGGTGGAAGATTATCATCTGAAGATTAATGACATTACAGCTGCCGTTGATTATCTAGCTACACATCCAAATGTTCAGAAGACTGCCATCTCTGGTGTGGGTGTATGTGCAAGTGCTGGCTATATGGCCCACGCTACAGCGCAAGACGAACGGATTAACAACCTGGTGTTGATCGCTCCTTGGCTACATAATCCGGAAATCGCGAAGAGTATCTATGATATGCGCCCGGGTGGAACAGAAGGCTTATTGCAAGCCGCACAAGACGCCAAAGAAACCTATGCTGCCACCGGTGAAATGCCTTACGTTTTGGCCGCTAGCGAGCTAGACCCTCTAAGTGCCATGTACGTACCAGAGAACGCATTTGACTACTACTTGAACCCAGCAAAAGCTGCTGGCCAATATTATGATAATCGTTTTGCCGTAAGCAGCTGGGAGCCATGGTTGACTTTCGACGGTATTGCTGCCGGTGCGGATATCAAGCAAGACGTATTAGTGGTGCACAGTGAGCAAGGCGCTGTACCTCATGGTGCTAAGGCGTTCTTGGAACAAATTCCTGGAAACAAGGAAGCAATTTGGCTCAATGAATACAATCAGCAGCAGTTGTATTATGAAGAGGAGGCTGTAAACGCCGCTATTAATAAAGTAGTCGACTACTTACAGTCGAAGTAGAAGCTATCTCGTTCCATGTGGAACAATAGACTATACCATGCCTTAGCAGCATGACGTAATAACGACGAGGCGTTCAGGAACGCCTCGTCGCATTTTATGTGGGTTGGTATAAAGACTCAAATCAAGGTGGACACTTGCGGTATAAGTACATTAATGCATTTATACCGTATTTTGGGAAACCTACCCCAAGCGACCACCACACCAATAAACGCTTATGAAGTACCTCCCATTATTCATCTTGACACTCCTATTCGCTTGCCAGCAACCCAGCACAACATCATCAACTACCGAAGAAGCCCCGTTCAACCTAGCACCACGGTTGGAAGCCGTCACTTTACGGGGAGACTCCTTATACAGTGACACTCCCGCGAAAGGACAAGCTCTTGACAACTATAGTGCTGCGCTCACCGCTTATCAAGAACAACCTAATGACCCGGATGCATTGATTTGGTTTGGTCGACGCACTGCTTATCTGGGGCACTATCAAGAGGCCATTGATATCTATACCATGGGCATCGAAAAACATCCAGAGGATGCTCGCATGTATCGGCACCGTGGGCATCGCTACATCTCTACCCGTCAATACGACAAGGCTATTGCTGACTTTGAAAAAGCAGCTAGTCAAATTCAGGGAAAGGAAGATGAAACGGAGCCAGATGGCTTGCCCAACGATAGAAACATTCCATTGAGCACCCTGCACGGTAATATTTGGTACCACCTGGGCCTAGCTTATTACTTGCAAGACAATCTTCCTAAAGCACTCGAAGCCTTTGGAAATCGAACAGTGACTCACAAGTACGATGACAATATCGTATCTGGAGGTCATTGGTTATACATGATCAATCGGAAGCTCAATCAGGAGGCCGCAGCTGATAGCATCTTAGCACCAGTACACGGTGAGATGGACATTATCGAAAATGGGAGTTACTATCAAATGTGTCGTTTCTACCAAGGAGCCCTACAGACCAGCGACCTCATTCCCGAAGGTAAAAGGCCCTCCTCTGATGATGTCTTAATGTACGGGCTCGGGAATTGGCATCTCTACCACCAACAAGACACCGCTGCCGCCCAACAACAATTCGGCATACTGCTCGATAAGGGTAACCCTTACTCCTTTGCATACCTCGCCGCTGAAGCTGATTGGAAACGTCTTTTTGAATAAGAGCATGTCTAAATTTCTACTTTCTGATGACCAATATCTTAAGAACCTCACTTCAGAAAAACGCAGTCACTTGACCCGCCAAGCTCCTTTGTTTTTCTTTTGTAAAAACCTTAATCTATTGATAATCAGTTCGAACAAATTTTAAACATACTCTAAACACACCACAACACCATATCATGAGATCAATTCTATCTTGCCTTATCCTTTTGACCATATTCTCCGGCTGCCGTCCAACTTCCGATCAAGAAGTGCTAACCCTTTCTGGGCTCACTGAAGAAGTTGAAGTCATTCGTGACGAATTCGGCCTTAACCACATTTATGCAAATAATCAGCGTGATCTATTTTTTGCCCAAGGTTATTGTGCAGCCCGAGATCGACTATTCCAGTTCGAGGTCTGGAGACGACAGGCTACTGGCACTGTCGCAGAAATTCTGGGCCCAAGAGAGCTAAAGCGCGATATCGGTACGCGCTTGTTTATGTACCGCGGAGATTTAGAAACAGAATTCCAATATTACCATCCAGATGGTGTTGAGATCATTAACGCTTACACGGATGGTGTCAACGCCTATATCGAAGAAGTGCTACAAGACAGTACGCTACTACCTGTCACTTTTAAAGCGCTGGGTATCCTACCTGAAAAATGGGGGCCTGAGGTGGTAATCTCGCGGCACCAGGGGCTTTTAGGAAATATCGAAACTGAACTTGAAGTAGCACAATCTGTCGTGCAAATGGGAGTAGAAAAAACCAAGGAATACTATTGGTTCCACCCGAAAGACCCAGTGCTTGACATAGACCCTGCCATCAACGGTGAACTTTTACTCTCCGATAAAATATTGGAGCTCTATGGTGCCTACCGTAAATCAGTAGTCTTCCAACCCGAGGATGTACTTCCAGCTTACCGCACAAAAGAACTGGACCAATCTATTGGCAGTATTGAAGAAGTAGATAACTCTCGCAGGGTGCAATGGTGGCTAGGTTCCAACAACTGGGTTACCAGACCAGCCTTAGGTCAAGATGGACACGCATTTATGGCCAACGATCCACATCGCCGTTTGGCCGTTCCATCCCTCCGCTATTGGGTACATCTATCAGCACCAGGGTGGAATGTAATTGGTGGTGGAGAGCCAGAAATCCCCGGTGTTTCTATTGGGCATAATGAATATGGCGCTTGGGGCCTAACGGTCTTCCGCACGGATGGAGAAGACTTATATGTCTATGACATTAACCCTGACAACCCACAGGAGTACCGCTACTATGGAGACTGGGAAAGCATGCGAACAATTACGGAAACAATTCCAGTAAAGGGACAGGAAAACACTACCGTTGATCTCCACTACACACGGCACGGTCCGGTCACCTATATCGACAGTATAAACCACAAAGCTTATGCCGTACGATGTGCCTGGCTAGAACCAGGCGGCTCACCATATCTGGCATCTTTACGAATGGATCAAGCCAAGAACTGGGAAGAATTTCGCGAGGCCTGTAACTACAGCCACATTCCAGGAGAGAATATGATCTGGGCAGATCGCGAGGGTAATATCGGCTGGCAAGCTGTTGGTATCGCTCCAGTACGACGCAACTTTAGCGGTATGGTCCCCGTGTCTGGAGATGGTCGCTACGAATGGGATGGCTATTTGCCGATAAAGGAAAAACCCAACGTCTTTAACCCAGAAGAGGGTTATTTCGCTACTGCCAACCAGAATGTAACGCCAGATTCCTACACCGAGTGGGACGCTATCGGATTCAATTGGTCTGATCCTTTCCGAGGAGAACGAGTAGAAGAAGTTCTCCGCTCTGGAGAAGCATTAACGATGGATGATATGCAGCACCTGCAAACAGATTACCTGTCAATTCCCGCTCGAACACTGGTGCCTTTGCTAGAAGACATTGAGCCTGCTAATGCCGCTGCTGCATCAGCAAAAGATCGCTTGATGAATTGGGATTTTGTTCTGGCCCCTACATCTGTGGAAGCAGGTATATATGTTCGCTGGGAAAACGAACTCTTTGATCGCTTATTTGACTACTTTCCGGACCCGGAAGCCGAACAGGTAGACCCTAATGTACAACTCACAAAAATCATCCAATGGGTTTTGGATCCCAGCAGTAAAATGGGCAGCCCTTCGGCCGAGGACATCAACGCTTACTTAATCGGAACCTTCAACTCTGCCGTTCAGTCGATGGAGGATCAGTTCGGGGCCAATATGGATCAGTGGCAATATGGGCAAGCAGCTTACAAACATGTACAGATCATGCACCCACTAGGAAAGGTCGTCAATGAAGAATTGAAAGCCCAGCTCAATACAGCCATCCTTCCAAGAGGAGGGAACGGATTTACTCCAGGTGCAACAGGCGGCAATAACGGCCAAACCCATGGTGCCACCTTTAGGATAATTGTAGACGTAAACGACTGGGATAAATCTGTGGGCATGAACGCTCCAGGACAATCTGGTGACCCCAGTAGCCCTTACTACAGAAACCTGTATGAGCAATGGGCGGCTGATGGTTTTTTCCCACTTTACTACAGCAGAGAAAAGATAGAAAGTGTCCGGACTGAGCAATACCGTCTAGTTCCAAGTGGGGAATAAAACGACGAACGGGAAACAAGCGTTCTCCGTTCATCAATTAAATCAAGCTTGCTCATGCCGCTACAACAAATGGCAGCAGATTTTCTGCTCGCTGTTAAAAAAAGAGAAGACGCTGGTCCATTCCTGGAAACATTAGCTAACCACCCTACGAATGACCTCGCTCTGTCTCTTTCTACGGACCAAGAGAAGAAGGCATTTTGGATTAATGGCTACAATGCCTTCTTTCTTCACTTGCGTAGAGACGAAGGAGTAAACAAGCCGGCTATTTATCGTGAACGCCTTTGTCATATTGCCGGACTGGCTTTTAGTTTGGATGAGATTGAGCACGGCATTTTGAGGCGCTATCGTGCGAAGCTGGGGCTTGGCTTTTTACCCAATCTCTTTACTCCAGGGCATATTCGAAAATTAGCAGTCAAGAAGATTGACTTTCGGATTCACTTTGCCCTAAACTGCGGCGCACAAAGCTGCCCTCCAATTGCTTTTTACCGATCCGATTACATTGAGCAACAGCTAGAACTGGCGACCCATAGTTTTCTGGAAACAGAAACCTCTTTTGACGAAAAAGTAAATGAGCTTCATTTTTCTCGTCTAGGGCTCTGGTACCTAGGAGATTTTGGTGGTCGGCGAGGGCTCCGAAAAATTGTACAACGACACCTCAACCTAGGGCAAGCCAATAGTCGCATAATTTTTACGGATTACAACTGGGAAGAGAATTTGGATAACTTTGCGGAGCACTAATGCCAATAAGGTGATCGTATCTTTTTCTCTACCCTCTTTTCCAACACAAGAACGTCTTGCGATTCGCTTGAAACCGGCAGCGGAACGCATGGTTCGAAAGCAACACCCCTGGGTATTTGAAGCTTCTATCACCAAACAAAATAAAGAAGGTAAAGCGGGTGACCTAGCCATCGTCTTTGATCAAAAGAAGAACAAATTCCTGGCACTCGGGCTATATGATCCAAGTTCTCCTATTCGAATCAAACTCCTTCAGTTTCACAAAGGTGCTAACATCGATGAAAACTGGTTTGAGGAAAAAATCCAGCAAGCCTACGATAAGCGACTGCCGCTACTAGCCACCGATACCAATAGCTACCGGCTGCTTTATGGAGAGAACGATGGTTTGCCAGGTTTTGTGACGGATATATATGATACGGTAGCAGTAGTAAAACTGTATAGCCTCATTTGGCTTCCGTATCTGTCAATCATTCTTCCGATCATTCTGCAAATCACCAAGTGTGAAACACTCGTGCTTCGGCTGAGTAGAAATGTGCAACGCGAAACAGCTGCGCTTAAAGGCCTGGAAGACGGACAAGTACTGCATAGCCAATTAGAAGACCCTGTGGTCATCTTCCGAGAACATGGTGTTCGTTTCAGCGCCAACGTCATTGCCGGTCATAAAACGGGATATTTCCTAGACCATAGGCACAACCGGAAGCGTGTTGGAGAGCTTGCAAAGGATAAACGTGTCTTGGACATCTTCTCTTATGCCGGAGGTTTTTCGGTGCATGCTCTATCTGGTGGTGCGAAAGAAGTGTACAGTCTGGATATCAGTGCTCAAGCACTTGAAACTGCTCGCCAAAATGCACTTTTGAACCTCCCTGATCCTACGCTGCACACCATTGCCAAAGATGCTTTTGTTGCAATGGAAGAATTGCAAAAGCAACGTAAGCGATTCGACATTGTCGTTGTGGACCCTCCTTCCTTCGCCAAAAAAGCCAGTGAAGTTTCTGGTGCTCTTCGTAGTTACGAACGGCTGGCTAAGTTGGCAATTCCTTTAGTAGAGAAGAATGGTATCCTGGTCCTGGCTTCCTGCTCCAGCAGGGTAAGCGCGGACGATTTTTTCGCAGTCGCAGAAGCGGCCTTGCAACAATCTGGTCGACGATTTCAAGAGCAAGAGCGCACTTTTCATGATATCGATCATCCAATCAGTATTCCTGAAGGGGCATACTTAAAGTGCATCTATTACCGCCTTGACTAATTGGGGGCTTATGCTCCCCTGCTAGCCTCTATTCCGGTTTTCCTATCTTGTATTTCATTTCAAATCGCCTACTTTCCAGTACGGCTAATCGGAAGCAACATGAAAAAGCAATCAAGAAGAGCTTTTGTGGAAACCAGCATCAAATCGGCAATTGCATTGCCATTGGTACTCTCTGGGCTATACAGCTGTAATTCCACTCCTGAAGAACAAGCAGAAGAAACAACGCCGGAAAGCAAAAAACTAAGTATTCTCATCTTGGGCGGAACAAGTTTCCTTGGTCCTCATCAGATTGCTTATGCCTTAGAAAGAGGGCACTCTGTAACCACTTTTACTCGCGGAAAATCTAAGCCCACCGTTCACCAGGAGCTCTTCGAGCAAGTTGAATCCTTAATTGGTGATCGCCAAGACAATTTGACCGCACTGCATGATCGTCAGTGGGACGTAGTTATTGATAACTCTGGCCGCGATGTCGAATGGACAAAAGCAACGGCAGAGTTATTAAAGAACAGTTGCGACCTATATGTTTATACTTCATCGACAGGTGTCTTTTATCCTTATGTAGATAGCGAATTCAAAGAAACCTCTCCGGTACTCATGGAAGAGCCAGAAGGCTTAAGCGATGATTCCGAAGAAAAGATCGAGTACTGGTACGGTGTCATGAAGGCCAACTCAGAGCAAGCAGCGATCAATGCCTTTGGCGAAGAGAATACCATCATAGTTCGCCCCACTTACATGATTGGCCCAGCTGATAAATCAGATCGTTTTATTCACTGGCCGATCCGGTTAAGTAGAGGTGGCGAAGTAATGGTTCCTGGCAAGGCTGAGGATGCTGTGCAATATGCCGATGTAAGAGACGTGGCAGAATGGATGATTCGTTTGATCGAAGAACGCAACACCGGCACCTTTAACGCCGTAGGTCCCAAGGAATCGCAAAACATCCATGCTTTCATCGATGAGGCAAAAGGAGCGTTCGATGTAGAGTCCACGTTGGTCTATGTTGACGATTATGACTTCTTAAAAGAGAATGAAATTTATTATATCGTGCCTTGGATCATGCCTACTGGCAATAATGCTGGCACGGCAGCCATCAACAATGAAAAGGCCAAAGAAAATGGATTAACCTTCCGTCCGCTTACACAGACAATCAAGGATACCTACCAATGGTGGAATTCTGATGCCATTACGCAGGAAAAGCGTGATGAGGTAGAGTTAGATCCTAAATCTATCCTACAAAGAGAAGCTGACATTATTGCGAGTTGGAAGGCCCGGTAGTAAAGAGTGCCCGGTGTCAATTTTTGACACCGTCTTGCATTGCAGTAACTAGTCGCTTATATTCGTGTGGTTCACATTACTGGGTAGTCCTCAACTATCTATGGTCAAGAAACCAAGACATAGTGAACACATCAATGCACATGCCCGAGCCGATGGGAGCCGTTTTTCGTCTATTCACTAGATGCTTAAGCAATCAAAGTAAGCCCATCTTTACCGCAACAGGCAGGTGTCTGGAAGATTATCTTTTGAGGTTTTGATGGGACATTCCAGACACTATTGATTCTGAGTAAGGTCTTGCTCAGAATTTCAGAGAGGCGATTGCAACAATCAGCTGAAGGTTACAACCGCCATTCTGAGCTCGTCTTCTGACAGCTCACCAACGCTTGCTGGACCCCGTAATTCTATTCACTTAGGCCATCCCTGTAAATTATAATGGACTAATATCCAGCGAGTTACTTAACTTGCAGGTGAAATAAAAGCCCCGAAAACAGTCAATAAGGCTGATTTTCGGGGCTGAACATATTTTACAGACAAGCAAGAGAGCAAATATTGTATGGAAAACCAAATTTTCTGTACACAAGCTGGCCGCGATTTTCGTTGGGATATCTTTTTGAGTACGGAGCTGGGCCAGTTGTACCAAGCCATTCCTTTTTCAAGTTTAGCCACCTTATTTCCAGCCCCACCATCTCGTGGCGCTCCAAGCTTTTTTGGTATCGAGGGTATGATCGGTCTTCAGGTACTAAAAGCCTACCTGAACTTGAGCGATGATAAACTTCGTCAGCGCATCAATACCGATTGGGCCTTGCAGTACTTCTGTGGCATACGATTAGGGCCAGGCCAGATGATTAAGGATAAGGATATTGTTGGTCGTTGCCGGCGTTATTTGGCTGAGCAAATTGACTATGATGCTTTCCAAGAGCAACTGGCTAGTTACTGGAGTACTCATATTCAACAGCAATCTGCTACATTAATGGACGCCACTAGCTATGAGCTAGCCATTCGCTATCCTACGGATACAAAACTATTGTGGGAGTGTTGTGAGTGGTTATGGTCATTGATCGACCTGTGGACCGGTAAACTCAATCAACCCCGTCTGCGGCGTAAGCAAAAACCGGTTTACGAACGTTACGTGGCCTTTCAAAAACTCAGGCGCAAGCCGCGTTCACGTCGTATCTCCATTACTCGCTCCTTGTTGCGATTGTTGAAAAAAGGGTTGACCTGCTGGGCTAAGCTTAAGCAAACTCACGGCTCAGCTATTGTATTGTCTACCCGACAGATGCTGCGTAAACTAACCGTTGAACAAATCTATGAGCAGCAACTACTCCACTTTCAAGACCCCGAAGCTAAGATCCACGACCGTATTGTGAGTCTATCTCAACCCTGGGTAAGACCTATCGTGAGAGGCAAAGAGATTAAAAAGGTAGAGTTTGGTCCCAAAGTTCACCTCTTTAATGTGGATGGGATCAGCTTCGTTGAGTACTTCAGCTTTGACAATTTTAATGAAGCACTTCGTTTATCCGCCACAGTCGAGCGCCACGAAAGCTACTTTAAAAAGTGTCGGCAACTGGGAGCTGATAACATCTATGGTACCAATACTAATCGGCGCTACTGCGCAGGTATGACTACCACTTTTGTACCTAAAGGACGCAAGCCTAAAGTACCTGACCTAGTAGCGCGAAAGCTCAAAAAGCAACTGCGAAGTGCCAGAGCAGCTCACATGGAGGGAGCTATCGGCAATGAAAAACTCCATTACGGGCTCAATCGAATCAAAGCTACGCGAGCCGATACCCAGAAACTGTGGATACACTTTGGAGTGTGGACGGCTTCCGCCGTGAAAATCGCAAAACGCACCGCTGCTCAGCAGCAGCAACAAGCAGCCTGAATGCACTTCTTGATAAGTTGACCACTTAGACCATGGAAGACCTATGTCCATACCTCTCAAGAATCCCCACTATAAGCCCATTATCAAATCTACAAATCACAGAAAAGCCAAAAATCGACACCCCAAAGTGTACACCTCGGCTATTGACTGGTCTTGTTAAGCCAAATTTTATTCCGAACCACTAGTCTTAGGGTAATTTACAGGGATGGCCCACTTAGACTTATGAGGTGTATAGAACAGCTTTTGACTGCACTGACAAATCAGTGGCAGAACGGAGTTGGCGTGTCCTTAATCCGAGAAGGATGGGGATTACTGGTGAACCGGACCAAGAGGGTGGGCCCGCCGCAGGCGGTATGCCCCAAACACATCCTCCAGAGTTTAGATCCAACCACTTCTTCACACGGTCCCCCCACACACCCCAACCGCTTCCTTATCCCTCTCCTTTTCCTACCTTTGATCAAAAAGCCTGAAGTATGTCTGCTAAGCTGCTGACCAGCGTACCTACCATCGAAGATATCCGTGCCAGTCATCGCCTCATCCAACCCTTGGTGCATCGCACACCGGTCATGACGTCCGAAGCCATCAATAAGATGACCGGAGCTGATATCTACTTCAAATGCGAAAATTTCCAGAAGATTGGCGCTTTCAAGATGCGCGGTGCAGCCAATGCCGCCAGCCGACTTAGCGAAGAACAACTAGCTAAGGGGCTTGCCACCCACTCATCCGGCAATCATGCCCAGGCTGTGGCCCGTGCTGCTCAGGTCAAGGGCGTACCCGCCTATATCGTAATGCCAGAGAATGCACCAGCCGTTAAGGTAGCCGCAACCCGCGGCTACGGTGCAGAGGTTATTTTTTGCGAGAGTACGCCAGAAGGTCGGCAGGCCAAATTAGAAGAGGTCGTAGCAGAGAAAGGAGCCTACTTCATCCATCCCTTCGACGATTATAATGTCATTGCTGGCCAGGCCACCACAGCTTTAGAGCTGCTACAGGATGGGCCAGATCACTTCCACATTCTCATGGCCCCTGTTGGGGGAGGCGGACTCGCTAGTGGTACAGCCCTTACCGCACACTACTTTGCCAAAGACATTACCGTACTTGCAGCCGAGCCTTTTGAGGTAGACGATGCCTATCGCTCTTTCCACAGCGGTACTATCCAGCGAAACGAGACCACCAACACCATTGCCGATGGCCTTCGCACCCCGCTCTCCGAAAAAACCTTTGGGATTATTCGGGAGCATGTGACCGATATTCTACGAGTAGACGAAGAAGCCATCATCCATGCCATGCGTCAGGTATGGGAGCGCATGAAAATCATCATAGAGCCCAGCTGTGCGGTACCACTAGCAGCTGTCTTCTCCTATCCCGAACAGTTCAAAGGGAAGACCGTGGGCATCATACTTACCGGTGGTAATGTCGATGTAGGAAAACTGCCTTTTTAGCAACTACCGTCAGTCTACTCCTCAGTCGTCAGGGCAGCTACGGTTTGTAGCATCTCGTTCTGGGTAGAGCGGGTCTTATCTCGGGCGTACCACTTCTGAGTCTCCACCTTAGATTGAGCTGTTATTTCTCGACGCTCTTCTGGTGTCGGTGCAGCTATGGAAGCTGCCTTCGCTGCCATCACCTGTGCTTGCAGTTCCGACGGGCGTGGGCCCCAGTGGCCCAGTACCTCGTTCGTCTCTTTATCCAGCACTATGGTTACCGGGATAGAACGGGCGCCATTCGTCAAGAAAGCATCCATAATATCTAGGTGCTCATCGCGAAGGATTAGGTGCTGCTCAATTAACGGATGCTCATCGGCCATCTGCTGCAACACGGGTATGATCTGAGCCGCATCGCCACACCAGGCCTCCGTTATGCTCAGCCATATCATCGGGCGCTGGATACCAGCCAAGGCCGTTTGGCTTTCCTCCGTCAGTCGCGATCGCTTATCCAGTCTGCGCATACGCACTACATTGAGTTCGGTGTAATTGATCATCGCAGGGCTGTGATCCTCTCCCGTCGTTTTGCCTTCGGCAAGCAGGTTATCCGTCAGTTGACGGAATTCTTCATAGGTGTAGCGGCCCTCCAGGTTTTGCCAATCTATATGTGTCATGTTTCAGTTTGGTTTTCGTGCCTCATTACAACCCGGCAGTCCCCTGAATAGTTGCTTCGGAGTAGTCAATATTGTCCGCGCTCTAACATCCACACTTTCTGGTCGCAGCAGTCACTATCGTCCACTAGGCGCCAACCAGGCAGCTTGGCGTTCTGCCGCCTTCTTATCCATCTTTCGCTTAGGCATCATCATCACCTCAAAACTCGGATCTGCTCCTGCCGTAAACATCCCCGTGCTGGCCACTCCGTTCTGCGTATAGGCTATGCTATAGCGTTCTCCTAAACTCAGTCCCGAAACTATTGCATCCCAGTCCTCTTGTGTAGTTACGGCTTCGCCGTTTAGTGCCGTAATGATGTCGCCCGTTTCCAGGCCAGCTGCATATAGTGGGTTGTTTTCGTACACCGTCCCTCGCACTTCCAAGCCTTCTTCGGTATCGCGCAATCTCAACTGCAGAAAGCCTACAGAATCGGGTTCTTCTACTAGCACCCGCACACCAAATTCCGCCAGCAGCCCAGCCATATCCGGCAGCTGACTGCCATACACATGCTTCGCAAACCATTCCTTGGCAAAGGTTTCGTCCTCCGTTAGCTTGCCCAAGGCGTTCCTGAGGTCGGGTATGTTGTACGGTATCTCTGGCTGTCCGTATTCATCCCACACCAATTGCATGTACGCGTTCAGGTCTGTATCATGGCTCCGGCGCAGCTCCAGGTCTAGCGCCATACCTAGCACCGCCCCATAAGAGTAGTAGCTAATGAAGGTATTATCAAAGTTATCGGGGTCTATCGAGCTGGCTGCATCCACAAATGGTGCACATTGACTCATCCCTATCGGACCCCGGTGGCGCGTACCGGGGCGTAGTAGTACATAGTTTAGCATACCTTGCAAGCCTTCCACGTACTCCTCCTCACTCAAGATGCCCGCGCGGCACAGCGTTAGGTCATCAAAATAGCTCGTAAAGCCTTCCGCAAACCACAGCTCGCCCGATTGGTTCGCCCGATCAAAGTCAAAAGGTTCTAGACTGGCTGGGCGTATCCGTTCTACATTCCAGCAGTGAAAAAACTCATGCGATATCGTGCCTATCAGTCGCTCACTATAGCCCTCCAGCGGCACCGGCGCACTACATACCGTGCTGTTGCGGTGCTCCATACCATCGCCACTCACATAGGGGTTATACGCACACAAAAAGGTGTAGCGTCCAAAGTCAAAGTCGGGCAGCTCACCGTATATCGCCTGCTGCTCCGCCACGATCTTCTTCGTCCATTCCGCGTAGGCGTCCAGCAAGCTATCGGGGTCAGGGGTCAGGAAAGCCATCTCTATCGTCTGGCTGCCGTCTTTATGTGGCACCTCCCAGCTCCGAAACCGTATATCGCCATAGAAGGTAGGGCTATCATAAAAGTAGTAGTAATTCGGTGCCCGGTAGCGATGCTCCGTCACCTGCTCCAGTTGGGTCGCTACTTTCCAGTCCGCTTGTTCATTCTCAGGAAATAGCAGCTCCACGGGCCGCTCATCCAGCCCCACCCCGTACACAAAGGTGGCGGGCATATTCAGGTGCAGCTTGCGGTTGTCCACCTTAGCGTAGGTGCCGTCAGCTCGGTTGGCGTACAGGGTATAGCTCAGCATTACCACCCCATCGTGGCCACTCACCGTCCATTCGTTGATCCCCGTTCGGCTCAGGGGCAGGTCTGCTCCATCCGCATCCTGGGCTGCTACATCGTATACATTTTTCGCAAAGTTGTGCTCCGCATAGCGCCCAGGTGAGGAGGTGGGCATGCGCACCACCAGCGGCTGTGGCGGCAAGGCCTTGAAGCTCACCTGTATACCCAGCTCATGGTGCTGTATATTATCCAGGTCCAGTTGGTATTCAATGCTATTTTGTGCTGGCAGCGATAGGCCTACGCCCAGCAAAAAGATCAGTACAAGTCGGGTGCGCATCTGTTTTTCCGACTAAGGTAAGAGAATTCACAGGGCTGCAAAAATGAGGTATACCTCCTCCCTTTGGGGGCTCCGCTTCACTTCCCTTTTACCCGCCAATTGGCGGCGGTCCGTAGCGTCGAGCTATCCGGCACGCGATCGCGCACCTACTATCCCTAGCCCTTGCGCGTTCCACACGCCGTGCTCGCCTGTTCGGCTCGCGTCCCGTTCCTGAGCGTTCCTGAGCGTCCCCCGACGCGAAGCCCAATCCTCCCTACGTTCTTCAGCCTTCAGGCTGACAACAAATCCCCATCCACGCGAAAGCGTGGAGAACGAATAACGTTAGGTTTAACTTATCGCATCGTTCGCTTTCCCTCTTCTCACCATCAAATATCCGCCAAGCAGAATTCCAGCCCCCAGCAAAATCCACCACCAATTCGAACGCGGCGAAATCGGCACCGGCGCTACATCCCCGATCACTATAGTAGGTGCCCAGTGTAGCGGCTGCCTGGAATTCGGCGAGCTTAAATCATCACTGGCCAGGTATGCCAACTTTGCTTGCTGCAAGGCCACATCCTTTGACAGTCCTTTATCCAGCTCCTGATAAAACAACCTCATAATCCGCGAGGTCGAGTTATCAGGTATACTCCAGAGACTGGCCACTACTGCTGGTATGCCGGCGTAGTGGAATGCCCGCGCCAAAGTCATCGGACCTTCCCCTGCTTGCAGCTTTCCATAGGCCGTATTGCAAGCGCTCAGCACCGCCATATCACCATCCAGTTCCATGTTATAGATGTCGGCTGCCCGCAAGAAAATATCAGTCGAATCTCTCCGACTAAAGATGAGCGATGAGTTCATCGGAAACTCCAAATCATAGGTGCCATGCATAGCCAAGTGGAGGAGCTTATAGCCGTTGGCATTGTCCATGAAGCTTTGCTTCATCACTTCTTCGTTTAGCCAGCTGTCACCCTCCGCCAAGGCAGCGATATCCCGTACCTCATCATCCGAGTAGATTAGCTTTCCATAATAGCGCGTGGTATCCTTCAGTTGGCCACATGGCAGTACCAGGGTAGTATCTACGTACTTCCAATCACCATATTCCAGTTCTTGCAGATAATCCAGGGTGTAGTCGTCGTACTCCATCCCAAATCCTGCAAAGCCTTTGGTCGCGCTCCGCGGATAATATTCTTCCTCTAGGAGCAGCTTACTGGAGTAGGCATAGCTAAAAGCATATTTCTCCACCAAGAAGCCTTCAGCACCCTGCAGACGTTCCAGATCCTTATAGATGAAAGCCTCAAAAGAAAGGAAATTCAGCAATCCGTCTGGCACTACTACCAGGCGCTGCTTATGCTCTCCAAGGCTCCCGAGCGGTTCAGCCAGCAAGAGATCATAAAAATACCGCCCCAGACGGATGTAGGTCTGCTCACAATCTTTCTCAATTCCATTTGTTAGCAACTCCCTAAACAGCGCTACCGAATCCACGAAACCCGCTGGCTTTGCCTTACTGTATACCCGCATTTCCCGTCCATCCATCAGGAAGGTATAGATACTATCCTGACCCGTAAAGTACTCTAGCAGTACCTGATCGCTCTCTAGTTTATCTTGTATTTCGTTACTTACCGGTGGCCGATCCGCGCTATATTTCAGTTCGTAATACGCCGGGTAGTCCCGTTCCAGCTGCTGGATAAACTGATAGTAGGCCTGCTCCTGCTCAAACACCACACTTTGTAGGCTATCAATATCATCGCCCTGCTGGTAAGCTTGATACAGCAAGCTCTCCTGCTCCGAAACCGCATCCCGCAATTCTCGTTCTTGTCCTTGTATTTCCGCGGGTAGCCCAGCAAAAGTCATGGCCCGTTCACTTTGCAGGCTTTCCAGTAGCAGTATGGCTTTGTTTCTGGCATTCAGCGCATAGGCCTGCTCCAGATACTCTCGGTCCCCCGTCTGGGCATACAGCTCTCGGTTCAGCCTGATCCCCAACTCATACACCGGCACCACCTTCTGAATCAAAAAGTACTTAGAGAGGGAAGATTGGTACGTTCTCCTACTTTGTGTCACCAGCCGATTGAGGAGCATCACATCATCCAAGGCTTTATTCAATTCTCCCTGTTCCGCCAGGACTTGAGCACGGAAGGCGATAATTTCGAGGGCTTCTTTAAAGTTACCAATAATGCTAATCTGCTCTTCGGTACCAGTATGGAACAGTTCAGGGGCTACGATATCAATTGCCGTTTCTAGAAAAAAAAGGCTACTATCGTAGTCTCCTAAAGCATGTTCCAGCCTAGATTTCTTAAAATAGAGCTCCGCGAAGCGAATCATACTCTCGGTATTGTCAACTTTACGAAGGAGAGCTAATGCCTCAGTAATATGATAATCGGCCTTGTTCCAATCTCCTAACTCCAGATATAGCTGGAAAAGATTAGAATGAGAATTTGATAAATATCTCCTATTGTAATTGTTGTCCGTCTGGTTCAAGAGATTTTTCCATGCCTGATTTGCTTCTTCTAAATATGTTGCGCCTTTATCAAAGTCTTGCAGATTCAGAAATGCAAGGCCTAAATTTCCTCTGTAGGTAATATCCTCATCCGCGTGAAGAACTTCAACTAGGTAAGAGAATCTATCTTTTGCAGATCGATAATTGCCTTGTGCAAGGTTTATCAAGCCTAATTGATTTGTGAATCGTTTCTCGTTAAATCTATTCAGCTCATTTTCGCTGATCAATTGTCGAGCCTTTTCGAGTGCCGTTTTGAAGTCTCCTTTCTGAGTATAAATCCTAACAAGATCAAAATTCCAATTGACCTTTATTGAGTCTAAGTCCTCATCTGGAAGTTGTCTCTGTATCTGTTGTAATCTATCGAGCGCTATCTCTATTGATTCCTTTCCCTCTTCAATTCTTCCGATTTCTCGTTGCATTGTACCTTTATTAAAGTAAGAGTTTGCAATGAGCATATTAGGATTAGTAAAAGCTCTTTCATAATAAAGCGTGGCAGAATCAGCATACAATACAGCTAAGTTATCATCAATATAGTCTCTGTAAAACGCGACACTTTTTCTCTGATAGAGCATTCCAATTATTGAATCTGAACAAGATCGTAAATTGCATATTATAAAGCCTTCATCAATAAATGGTAAACTTTCTTTGTTGTCTGTCGTCCTAGCTTTGGCAATTAATTGAAAGACAGACGCATCACCATTTTGGCTTAAGAGTTGAAAGCTGCAACAAATCAATACTATGCTTATTTTTAGACATCTGATCATGTTCAATTCAGTTTTCTACGTAATAAATAAAGCGAAATAAGAAATTAGGGTGGCAGATAGAGCTAGATCATAAATACTACACTAAGTAATGAAACAGAAAATCGAGTAATTTAATTAACCTGTTCTAGAGTCCAGACGTTTTCAGTCATTTTGCGTATAAAAGTTAGAAAATTCTCAAAATAGAAATCTACAACTTAGCAACATGGATTCATTTTTTCAAAAACTAAAGTAATTCGCCCCGTCGCAAAACCATGTGTCGTTTTGCAAGAAAAAACAAAACGACACATGGTTAATAATAAGCAAGGGATCGATTAGATCCTGTTACTAAGAATGGCATATCAATTATATTAACTATTACATTTACTAAGTTTTTTCTTTTCTTACCTAGAGAATTATATAAATGACAAAATCACACAATACAAAAACACTTATCTGTTGCAACTACAGAATTGCAAGAAATATTCTAAAAAAGTAGTCACGTTTTAAAGTACACGAGCTTATAGTAATGATATATATTCTTAAATAATCATTCAAAAGCATGAACACAATTGTAAAAGTGCTCCTAGGACTATCATTAGCGTTTCAACTTACCGCCCAAAGTTATTCTTCCAGTGAGTTTATTGTTCGGTATACTTCTAGCGCATCACCTATTAACCAACAAGTGCTGCGCGACCTGTACGGAATTTCGGAATATTCAACGATAAACTCTGACAATAGACTTGAACTTTGGGCAAATATTAACTTCCCCATCACTTACACCGAAAATGGTGAATCCTCAATCATTAATAATGTTGAGGAATTGCTTTGGCACATCAATATCCAAAATGGGGAACAAGGAAATTCGACAGCTCGTAGCAATGTCCAAGACGGAGATTTGCAAATGCTACTATTCATAGGAGATGGTGGGCTTTTATATTCTAATGGAACATTCGACCCTCTTCCAAACTGTGACGATAGTCACAATAATCGACTTATTGGTCAAGATCAGTCTGTGAATTCCAACCAAGAACGAATAAAGGTCATCATCGCTGATCAATATATACCTGGAATGACTACAATCAATTTGTTTAATGATTCAACAGTTTTAGGGGGAACTCATGGTCTAAAAGTATTTTCCGTGATCGAAAATATCCTGACACAGACTGGAGCTACAGGAGTTGAATATTTGAACCTCGTGACTTTCGAAAACACAGGGCAAAGTACCTCAGACATTTTGTTAAAACTGGCTGGTTATTTGGAAGATCAATTCGAGTCCGGCGACTGGGGGCCAGAAGATAGAGTCATCGTTAATTTCAGTGCCAACCTAATTACTACAACAGGACACCTAGCTGGAGGTTCTTCGACATTAAAGCAAGAATGGGCGGAAATTTTTGGTACTACCGCAGGTAGTTCCCCAATTATTCCATTTGATAATATCACGTTAGTCAGTGCTGCTGGTAATCAAGGCTTTGACTCGAGAAGGAATGTTTTTCCAGGCGAAATAGCCCTAGCGACGGAAATATCCGTTGCTGGTACAGAACAGTGCTTCACTCAACCTTGGCAAGGAACAAATTCCAATCCAGAGTTTTATGAAATTGCAACAGAGGCTGTAGACATTCTCACCAATGATGGCTCAAATTATTATTTATCTACGGGTACTTCTTTTGCCGCACCTCAAGTAACTGCTGCACTTGCTCAGCTAGCTATAGCTAATCCTAACTCATCCATGGTCGAAATAAAGAGCCTGCTTTTATCGAATGCCGACATTGTTCCCGCACTAAACACAACCGTTGAGAATGGACAAGTTCTGAATCTTAGTAATTATTTCTCACAATCTGAAGCCGACGGTGGGACTAGACGTATAGAGACCGATCCAACACTTACCCACCTCACCCTCCAAACCTCCCCCAACCCATTCTCCCAAGTGAGCATGGTCACAATGGAGGTACCGGTGGGTGTATCGGCACAGGTAAGCCTTTATAACAGTGTGGGCCAGCTGGTAGCAGAAGAGCACATCCCCAACCAACAGGAGCTCACCGAGCTGCAGTGGTATACACCAGCGAATCTGCCAGCAGGCACCTATTTCTTACAGGTACAAGCAGGCAAAGATATCCAGCAGCAAATGATCATCAAGCAGTAAGATTGTTTAGTACTAGGTACGTAGTACAGGGTACCCTCACCCAATTTCTCCACCTTCCGCTCCCGCCCCACCGTTTTCCGCAGCACCAAAATCCGCACAATCAGCGCCACCACTATTATCACCCCGCCTACTATCGCCAGCACGCTAGGCTTTTCCCCGTACCCCACTGCCACCCACACCGGGTTAAAGAGCGGCTCCAGCATGGTTATTAGCGAGGTCTCCGTGGCGGTGGTCCGCTTCAGGCCGTAGGTGAATAGCAGATAGCCCAAGCCCATCTGTATCAGGCCCAGGTAGGCCAGCATCAGCTGTGCCTCCATCGTAAAGCTCCCCGCCGCCAGGAAGCTCGGCAGCCCTATGCCCGCCACCAGCAGATTACCCCAAAACACCGCCGCCACGTGGTACTCCGGCGGGTTGGCACGCTGGCCCAGCATAAAACCCGCATAGGCCACGCCCGATACCGCCGCTATGATGAGCCCCCAGCCGCCACTGGCATCAAAGTCTTCCATAAAGAAGAGGCTCATCCCCAAAAAGCACACCACGGTAGTGATGATGTTGATGCGCCTGTACGGCAGCTTAAACAACAGCGGCTCCAGCAGCAGTACGTAGGCCACGCCCGTATACTGCAAAAAGATGGCATTAGCCGCGGTGGTCCATTTCGTGGAGGTCACAAAACACACCAGCAGCCCCGCATAAAAGAGCATATTGATGAAGGTCTGCCTATTAAAGCGCAGCACCTCCAGGCGGTACACCGCATAAAACACCAGCATCGTATAGATAGCCCGCACAAACAATATCGTGAAGGCATCCTGCGGCAACCATTTGATAAACAGCCCCGCCGTACTCCACACCAGTGCCGCCAGCACCACCGCTACTATTCCCTTATTCCTTTCGTTCATACCTTTTACTCATTCATTCACCTCCCTATAAAGCCCCTCCCTCCCAGGGAGGGGTTTGGGGTGGGTCACTCCGCCAACTCCCGCATCAACCCCAACAACTCCCGCCGTGCATCACCGCCACCCCCTTCATAGTTATTCAGCATCACACTAAAGGCCAGCACCTGCCCGTCGCGCCGGCTCACGAAGCCACTATAGGCACGCACCTGCTCCAGCGAGCCACTCTTGGCGCGCAGGCGCCCTTCGGCCGCAGTACCGCGCAGGCTGTTGCGCAGGCTGCCCGATCGGCCCGCCACCGGCAGGCTCTCCCAGTAGGCCTCGCGCAGGCGCTCATCCTGGTACATACTGCTCAGTAGTTTAGTGAAGAAGGCCGGCGGCAGCACATTGCGCGGGGCCATGCCCGAGCCATCGTACAGCTGCACGCCCGCCGTGGGCAGGCCGCGTTCTTGCCAGTAGCTATAGGTGGCTTCCAAGCCGGCCGCTTCACTGCCCTCGCCTTGCTTAGCCAGACCTATGGCCCGCAGCAGGGCCTCCGCGTACAGGTTCACACTCTCTTTGTTGGTGCGGTCTACTATGGCCGCCAGGCTGGGGCTCTGGTGCCGGTACAGTACCGTCCGGCGCTCGTCTTGTGCCGCTTCGGGCTCCAGCTTGCGTATGGTGCTGGGTGGGCGCAGACTCACAATGCCCACGGCCTCCAGCGCCTGCTGCAGCTGCTGGGCCGCAAATAGGGGTGGGTCCGGTATGGAGCCCTTTATACTAAACAAGCCACTCCCCACCGGTATGGTGCCCCGCAGGTGCCGCTGGTAGGTATAGGGCGCGCCGTAGATGTAGGCATTATCGCCGCTGCCGCGCGCGGCGCTGGTCACTTCGTTCTCAAACTGCAGGCCCGGTATGGCAGGCTCCACCCGGGCTACGGGGGGCGTAGCGCCCAGGCTGCCCTGCTGCCTAAAGCGCAGGTAGTACAGGTTGTCGTGTACATTTATCCCAAAGGTGCCGCAGCCGTAGTAGTTGCCCATATCCAGCCATTGCCAGTGGCTGCCATTGGCCGCACTCGAGAAGGCGCTGTCATCGGCTACCACTCGGCCCGTCAGTTGGCGTATGCCGGCCTGCTGCACGGCTAGCCGAAAGCGCTCTAGCAGCGTCCGCCAGCTGGGGGTGCCTTCCATCTCCGGCGAGCCCAGCGTCGGGTCGCCGCTGCCTACCAGGTACAGGTTGCCGTGCAGTACGCCCTCTGCATCCACATAGCCGTCGTGGGCCAGCTGCGTCTCAAAGCGGTAGTCGGGGCCCAGCACTGCCAGGGCGGTGGCCGTGGTCAGTAGCTTCAGGTTCGAGGCGGGTATCAGGCTCTTACCGCCACGATGGTGCGCCAGCAGGCGGCCGGTACTGGCATCGGCTATCGCTACGCCCACACTGGCGTGCCTAAAGTACTCGTCCTGCACCCATTCGTCTACCGTCGCCTGCCAGTCGGGCTGGCCACTCAGGGGCACATAGCAATGGGTAGTCAGCAGCAGTAAGGCGAGCAAGCGTAGCATAGGTCCGGCGGTTTTTGAATGAGAAAGATCGCAAAATCAGCCCCTACTTGTAGCGACCAGCTCCTTTTTTTGAAAAAATTGCCCCCCGGCTGGTTACCATTCCCACCGCCGCACAATCAACCCTCGTACGCACAATTTAGACTTACCTTCGTTATACTTAAAAGAACATCACGCTCACTGCACCCACTTATGTCCACGATCATGAACCAAGTCTATTACGTGCTCTTTGTGCTCTTTGCTTTTTCGGTCCTTACCTCCTGTAACCCCAGGGACGATGACGACGATTTTGGTGGCCCCCGCGAGTTCACCTACAATGATACCACCTATGATGTACCCAATGGCTACCTGATCGACTTTGGCACCAACGGCGGCGCCATCCACGACTGGGATGTCTACCTCACTTCCGAAAGCATCACCAAGGGTGACGCCTTCGGTATCACGGGCATCGGCGACTATATCTACCTCGACCTCAACGTCAGTAGCTCCGAACGCCTGCTCGCTGGCAACTACAGCTGGTCGGCCACCCGACGCGATTTTTCGCTCGTCGTGGGCACTATGGGCCTCGACTACAACCTCGGCACCTTCGAGGGCACCGCTATTGACGCCCGCGATGGCACTGTCAATATTCGCACCCTCGGTTTTAATACGACGATCACCTTTACCCTGACGCTCTCTGATGGAAGCACCGTTACCGGCGAATGGTCCGGAACACTAGAAAATGTGTAAGCGTTACTTTTCCCCTTTCATGGCCCCGCTCGCTGCTTGCAGTAGGCGGGGTATTTTTTTGGATGTTAGCACCTTTCATCACACTCTTGCGCAATTCAAACTTCATCTTCCGACTTCCTGTTGGGGGCTTCGCTTTACGCCCGCGGGCGTAGCGCCAGGCTATCCGGCACGCCTGCGCGCACCTCCTATCCTTAGCCCTTGCGCAGTCCCTGCGCCGCGCTCCTGCCAGGGCAGTCGCCCATTCAGCGGGTCGTCCCTATCATTTGCAGGCCAAAGCCTGCCGAACGGCACACCTGCATGTCATTTCAGAACATTTCCAGTTCCTTTTTTTTGCAAAAGTGTCGATTCAGAACATTTCGCTTGCCAGTTTTAGATAGGCTTCTACATTTGCTCCCAAATGGCGTGCTGCTTAGAGAAATACCAGGCAGTCGCCACCTCCCGAAGAGTGCCGCTTCAACTTTTTTTCAAAAAAATCAACACCGGTACTTACCTCCGGTCACCTAACACACATATACCATCGAAAGCGCCGATGAGCGCCTGTTTTCAAACGTAAACCCTAAGGGGAATTCCCCGTAAAATTGACACTGATGAAAAATGTATTCTTTGCCCTATTAACAATCACTGCCTTCACGGTATTCTCTGGCTGTAACAATGACGACGACGATCCTGGCACCACCATCAAGAATGAGTTCACCTACGACGGCACTACCTACGCCCTAGCCAAGGGCTTCTTGAACGATGTGGGTGCCAACCTCAACAGCTCCCACGACTGGGATATCTTCCTCGTTACAGCGGGAGTAGATAAGTCTGGCTTCAGCCTCACTGGTCAGGGAGAAATCGTCTATCTGGATCTCAACACGGATAGTTCCACGGGGCTCAAGGCCGGCACCTACAACTGGGCTGATGTCCGCAATGCTTTCACGATCGTTCCTGGTTCGGAAGTTTTTCTCGACTACAACCTCGACACCTTCTCCGGCACCAAGGTAGCCTTCACCGATGGCACCGTAGATATTGCCATTGATGGTACCGAAACAACCATCACCTTCACCCTTACCGCCGACGGCAAAACCCTCACCGGCGAGTGGAAAGGTGTACTAGAAGACATCTAAGCCGCTAAATACATAATGGAAAGCAATGGCGCTCCGGATGCTCAGGTGTTCGGAGCGTTTTTTTGTTTGCCACTTTGGGGCGAGTTGGTTGGTTGGAAATTATCGCCTTAATTCTTACTCAAGTACACGCCGGCCAAGATCAGGCCCATACCTACGAAATGCACCAGTGCAATCACCTCACCATCTAGCGCACCCCAGCCCATGGCTACCGCCGGCACCAGATAGCTCACCGTGCTACCAAAAACAGGGCTAGTCCACTGAATAAGCTGAAAGAAGATAATACCCGCCAAAACGGTACTGAAGAGCGCCAGCACGCTGATGTAACCCACACCTTTCCAGGCCTCTGGTTGCGCCTGCAGCGTACTAATAAAATCTGTGCCCAGAAGCAAGTACAATAAGACCGGGATACCCACCAGTGAGAAGGAGACTGCACTAATGGTAAGCCCATTGAGCCCTCGCAGGCGATAGCCCACAATATTACTACTAGCCGCGTAGCACAGGCACGCCAAAACAATGAGTAGGCCGTAGGTCCATTTGCCGCCCAATCCGGCTTGCTCGCCAAAGGCAAATAGGCAAATCGCCCCTGCTAAACCAATCAGAATCCCTAAGGTCTTCGACCAGGTGAACCGCTTCCCAAAGAAGAGAATACCAAGAAAGAGTGTAAAAAGTGGCGTGAGAGAATTCAGAATACCGGCCAGCGAGCTATTGACCTCTTCCTGAGCTGCCGGAAACAGAAAGGCTGGCAGGCCAGTGCCCATTAACCCCACCAGAAAAAGTAGCGGCAGCTGCTCCGTCTCAATTTTGCGGAGCTCGCGATAAAGAACCGGCATAAAGGCCAGTGCCGAAACACCCAGGCGGATACCCGCCACCTGCATAGGCGGAAAGTAGATCAGCCCCCATTTTATGAGCACATAGGATGTACCCCAAATAAGGCTCAGCAAGACCAGAATACCCCAAGCTTGCCAGGCAGCCAACTGACGCTGCTGCGTGTTATCCATTGCCTTATCCATCCCGTTTCTGTAATGAAGTCATCTAAAACTATAGGTTTTATACTGCTTCTGGCGCCAAAAAGTTTTGACAGCTTGCCGTTTTCTAATTCTTAGGCCTTCCCACCAAACGCTTTCGCGCATTCATAATGTCTTACCACTCAGCAGCACTTGCAGGCTATGCAACAAAGCACTATTATTAAGTACAGTTGCTTACCGACCCTCTGAAAACCCAAATCCGCGCATTATGTTGAACCGCCTACTCTTCTTTTTACTTTTCTGCACTTCTCTCCTTCAAGCCCAAGATGCGGGCCACTGGCAAACCTATATGTACCCCGGAGGCCTCGTTAACGGAGCAGAGACGAACGGACAACTGTGGTTGGCCAATTCTGCCTACATCCTGCAAATAGACAAAAACACCGGCGAGGAACAGCTCCATTATTTCGCCGAAAGCGAGCAAGTCAACTATATCCAGGATATTAAAGCTACTGGCCCTGATGAAGTGACCGTAATCAACTGGCGCAACCGACTGCAACGCTGGCGCAATGGACAATGGACCGAACAACAACTAGAACTGATTAATTCTAATCACTTTCTAAACAGCATCGTCGGTCAAGACCGAGCCGGTCGCTTGCTACTTGCATCGGGAAACGACCTGTACGCCTTGGATGATAACAACGAACTGGAATGGCTACACATCAATACGCAAATCGACTATGGCATCGCAATCGCCAAAATTGACCAACAGTATCGTACCTGGGTGAGTACTAACTATGGCCTGATGTGTTTCGCTGAAAATGGCACCTTATTACACGACTTCCCACTCGGTAATCCTCAACCCACCGACTTAGAATTTGATCCCTCTGGAAATGTCTGGTTGGCTACGAGCCAAGGGTTGTACTTCTGGGATAATACCGCGGAAGTGATAATCTGGCACGCCAATCTCGCTGGTAATAACACACTCTACCCTGATTCTTCCCTGCCTAATGGTATGAGGCTATTCAATTATGGTGAATGGATGCAACTCACTTATGAAGGAGAGGGCATTATCAATCAAGAACTAACCCCTCCAGACTTTGCTGAGCCCGTCTTCTACAATTCTCGTCCGTTCTTTGACACGGAAGGCAACTTCTGGTTTGTGGATCACCTACTCCGTTTTTGGAAATGGTCGATTGCCGAAGGGCCAACTCCTAAAAAGGCAGTTATCAGTAGCTGGATACCCGTACCGCAACCGACCGAAATAGCCATCGACCAACAAGGGAAGGTCTGGATGGGAGGAGCCAACAGCCTGGCTTATCTTATGGGTGGCCGTTGGACGCACCTACCCCTAACCACTACTGATTTCTCCCTGGAGCAGGTAAATAGTATTGAGTTCAACCCAGACGGCAATCCAATAGTAGGCGTAAGCACGCTGCAGTTCTTCGGCTTCCCGGAGCAGGCTGTCAGGGAATGGAATGGCACCAGCTGGGACACCCTGCACGAAGCAGTCCCGCTCGAAAATTTTGCCAGTAATATTGAGCTGGAACTAAATCGAAACGACAACCTCTGGCTCGTACTCCCTTTCGATGATGAGTTTTCCGTGCGCTATCAGGGCCAGTGGTTCCGTTATGCGACTACTGACGTACAAGCAGCTGGCATCGACTTCTTCGTCTGCCTTCAGGAAGGCCCCGACGGAAGCATGTGGATAGGCACCAACAACGGTCTCCTAAATTTTGATGGCTTCCAATTTAAGCACATCTCTGCCGAAGACATGGGGATCGAGCACTTCGGAATTCTCGATATCGACTTCGATGAGGAGGGCAGAATGTGGCTAGCGGCTGGGCGGGCTGGCATTATCCGACAAGAAGGAGACTCATGGGTACAGGAAGCCCTCCCCTTCGGCACCAATCAAGACCTTAATGTCCAGAGTATTGCCATTGGCCCCTATCCGGAAGCCTGGGCCATTTTACAGATTGAGGGAGTCTTGCACTATGATGGCGAGGAATGGGAATTCTGGAATCACGAAAACACTCCGCTATTCCACGGTAGAATCTCAAAGGTACTTCCTGATCCTCAAGGCCGAGTCTGGTTTGCGCATTATAGTGGAGCTCAGGTCTATGCTCCCGAAAAGCTCCCCATACAGTCATTCACGCGACTGGATGCTAATGCTGTACAAGTTTATCCGAACCCGGGCTGCTGCCAATTTCGACTGCATTGGGAGGCTCAAGAAATAGGAAGTTACACCGTTCAACTACATCAACTCGATGGTCAATTACTACGACAATGGCCAATCGAAATTGATGAAAGCGGTGAAACATTTTTTGAAATTAGAGACCCTGCTTTACCCCAAGGCACCCACCTTATTTCGGTGCAACACGACAATAGTTTGATCGGACAGACTTTGCTGATTGTGATTCAATAAAAGCGAGTATTTTTGGGCAGGACAAGCAAAGCCTGTAAATGCCTGCCAAGTCAAATCTACTCCACTTTTATCGCGTACCCGCCAACTTTTTGAGCTTGCGGATCGCCGTATTATTGGTAGCAGGTGAGTTGCTATTGGGCTCGATGGGGTACGTCTTATTAGAAGGCTACAGCTGGGGCGACGCCTTTTACATGGTCGTCATCACTATCTCCACCGTTGGTTTTACCGAAGTAGAACCACTCAGCGAAGTGGGCCGTTTCTTTACCGCCGGACTTATCTTTGTCAACATTGCGGTCTTTGCTTATCTACTGGCGGTTCTGAGTTATTTTATTGTCGAAGGCGAAATTTTCAAGCGCATGCACCTCAATCAAATCACCGTACGGATTCAGCAGCTCGAAAATCACATTATCCTCTGCGGTTTCGGCAAGTACGGCAAGGAAATTGCCAACAACCTCAATGAGCATCAAACCCCTTATGTCATCATCGAAAATGATCCGGAGAAGATCCAGCTGATTCAAGAGATGGATCAGGACATTCTCTATCTGGAGGGAGATGCTACCCAAGATGACACGCTATTTGAAGCAGGCATTGCCAATGCACGTGGCCTCATAGCGGCACTGGGCGAAGACAGCGAAAACCTCTTCATTGTATTATCCTCCCGCCAACTCAATCCTAAGTTGACCATTGTCAGCCGGGCCATAAAGGAGCGTTCGCAGGCCAAACTCATTAAAGCAGGCGCCAACCATGTAGTGATGCCTGAAAACATTGGTGGTTTCTACATGGCCATGCTCATGAACAAACCTGGTGCAGTGGAGTTTTTCTCCTTTATCACCAGCGAATATCACTCCGATATGGGCTTTGAAGAGCTCCACTATCATGATTTGCCAGAGAGCTATCAGGGGCGTCCGATCCGTGATCTACATCTCCGCTCTCAAACGGGGGCTAATATTATTGGCTACCGCGATCATTTGGGGCGTTATCAAGTAAACCCTACACCAGAGATTAGCCTCCAACCAGGAGAGGCATTCATCGTTCTGGGTAGCGAAGAGCAGCTCCGTTTACTACGTGAGATATGCAAAAAAGCCAAAGGATGAAAAACTGGCTTTGGCAACCCGTAGACATCGCAGGCTTGGTCTTCTTCCGCATTGTTTTTGGCGTACTTGGCTTCGCTGACCTCCTTGGTGGTTTTGCGTATTACCACCTATGGGTAGATGCCTTTAATCCAGAAAACTTCCAATTCCGTTACTACGGTTTCGAGTGGCTTCCCTCCTTTCCAGAGCCCTTCATGAGCTTATATTTCATCATTGGTATGGGGCTGGCCTTAGCTGTAGCGATTGGTTGGCGATATCGGTGGACAGCTCCGTTGTTTGCCTTATTTTTTACTTACTATTTCCTACTGGAGAAGGCTCATTATCTCAATCACGGTTATCTCTTTTGCTGGATCAGCTGGATCATGGCTTTACTCCCCGCCTGGCGAGCCCTTTCCGTCGACATTTTGCAGAACCCAGCAGAACGATCATCCTCCATTCCGCGCTGGAGCTTTGTCATTCTCCCCTTCTTGATGGGTGTAGTCTACTTCTTTGGTGGCATAGCGAAGATTAATGCTGATTGGCTACTTAATGCCATGCCCCTAAAACTATGGATGAAAGCCAAAAGCGACCTCTTTCTAATTGGCCCAATTGTAGCGCAAGACTGGGTGCCTTGGATCATGTCCTGGGGTGGTGCCCTACTGGACTTCTTCGTGGTGTTCTTTCTCCTCAACAAACGGACCCGGAAATGGGCCTTCGGCATTGTTGTACTGTTTCATTTCAGCAACCATTTGATATTTAATATTGGCATCTTTCCTTACCTGTCGGTAATTCTTACTTCGCTCTACTTTGGTCCTAGCTGGCCACGGCGCATTCTAAGTTGGATCAGTGAGCGATGGACCAAGGCTAGAGTGCGCTTACAAGACTGGCAAGAACGAGTTGAAGGGACTGTTGCTAACCCACAGCGCTTTTGGCAAAATTCTCCCGCCTGGAGGCCTAGTCTACGATTGGCCTTCATTGCCTTAATACTCGTACATACCTTCCTGCCACTTCGCCACTGGTTGTATCCCGGTGATGTAGCCTGGACGGAAGAAGGACATCGTTACGCCTGGCGTATGATGCTACGCGCTAAGCGTGGTCGGGGCCATTTTATTGTCAAAGACGTACAAACAGGCGATGAAGAGCGTATTCGCCCACGTAGTGAACTGCTTCCCAAACAAGCACGAAAGATGTGGACTCATCCAGACATGATTATGCAGTACGCTCACCACCTTCGTGATCAGGCTTTAGCCGAAGGGCGAGAAGTGGCTGTATTCGCACATGTGAAAGTGAAGCTCAATGATGGGAAATATCACCCCTATGTAGACAGTGAACGTGATTTAGCCCACGAGGAATGGTCGATGCTTAGGCCCTCAGATTGGATATTACCGGAAGGGGAAGAAGAATAGCAACAGCGCTTGAGGTAAGATCAACTTACTCAACTCTAATCAACTTAGTTTAACTAAGCTCTTACTTATTGACAGGAGTCCTCTTCTTATTGCTTTTAGCAGCACTACGTGCAGCAAGCGCCTTCTTGATCAATCTTCCTGGGCGGAAGGTACGAGGCATTAATTTGTGGTAACGACTTGGCAACAAGCGCGATATGCGATCAAGGAACCAAGTGTTCTGACCAAATACAATACGGACTTTACCTCTCTTTACACCAGCAATGATCTGCTCAGCCGCCTGCTCAGGCGTAGTCTTAGCAGCCTCCTCAAAGAACTTGGACAACTGCTCCAGCAGTTGCTTGTCTTCTGTCTTGATATTGCGGGTCAAGTTGGTTTTCACCAGACCAGGGTGTACACAAACCACCTGTACGCCAGTACCAGCGAGCTCTTGACGAAGGGTCTCCGTGAAGCCGCGTACGGCAAACTTAGAGGTAACATAAGGGCCTTGGCCAGCAAAGCCGGCAATACCTAGTATACTGCTAATGTTAACCAGCAAAGACTCTTGCTGCTCCATTAGCAATGGCAGAAAGACTTGTGAGCCATGAATTGTACCCCAGACATTTACTTGAAGTACGCGCTCAAAGTCTACCGTATGTGTTTCGGGAATGGTTTCAGGAAAGACGGTAAGGCCTGCATTGTTAATCAAGCCATCTACTTTCCCGTAATGTTCCTGTACTATTTTCGCAAACTGCTCCCAGGCTGGGCGATCACTCACATCAAAAGGATGAGTAATAGCAGTCCCTTGACCTTGCTGCTGGATTAAAGCAAGTGTCTCCGATAGTGTTTCTGTGTTCCAATCGTTTAAAGCCAAGTGCGCACCATTGCTTGCCAGTTGGAGAGCCAATGCTCGCCCAATTCCTGATCCTGCTCCGGTAATTACAATGACTTTTCCACTCAGATTTTTCATTCGAGTTGCTCTGTGTGCAATTTAATGTTTTAGGGTAGTGTTAGCACTATAGCCTTTTGAAGTAGCTTTCTCGAAAAAATCGTCGTTCATAGTTAGAATAAAATGCTATTTCCCTACCAGTGTTCGGCCTGAAATTCGCATTTCAAACACCGAAGATAAGGTTTTTAATTGAATATTATCTGTTGTCACGCTTCCGTTTATAATCTCCTCGTTTCCAGGCGTCAAAGAATTGCTTCCAGGCAACCGGACTGAAGATATTCATCGGAGGTCGTTGACCGATGTAATAATATTCTCGGGACTGCTGTCGTAGATAGTAGCTAGAGTTTTCAAATCCGTCAGATGCTACTTCTGAGCGCATGCGCTCTAAGGTTTCATTGGCCAGGTTGCGGCTGGCTCGTTCCTGGAGTTCCGGTGTGACATCCATCGCTAGAAACTCTAGCTTAAAATGGTCACGACTGGGCCAGGGAAAGACGACGGTTTCGGGTAGGTTTACGGCATCTTGCGTCATAAGTTGCACTAAAGAGTATCTATTATCAGAAAGAGAGTCTGGAATAGTATACTCTACCGTGCGATATCCTACCGCAGAAAAGACGATAACATCGCCTTTTTCCACTACTATCGAGAAAAATCCGTTAAAATCAGAATAGGATCCTCGGCCCTTTTCCTTCACAAGGATATTAACGTAGGGAACAGGCACCAATTCCTGTGTAGTACCATCAAGTACCATTCCGGAAAATTGTACCAAGTTCGAATCTACCTGCGCGGTCAATTGTGGCAACGCGCACAGAGTAAGAAAACCGAGGAGAATTGTAAGCTTACGCATCATAGCAAATTAAATCTCAGGACAAGATTTCGCACCTCATCCAAACATAAGACGGTCTGCAAACGCATTTGGTTTGTTTTGACCTTCAAAGCTACGCTTTTTTTAGCCTAACGGTCTGCTAGAAGTCAGGCGCATAAAGCGAATACGGGCTTAACTTGACGTTAACGGCAATCTAGTATTTAACTACTTGCCTTTTGTTTTCTCAGGCACGGCGATACTAAGCACATCTTCCATCCGATCCACGTAATGGAAGGTTAAGCCCTTCAAATAACGCTCGTTTATCTGGTCAACGTGCTTTTGGTTCTCACTACAAAGAATAATCTCCTTAATACCAGCGCGCTTAGCAGCTAGGATTTTCTCCTTAATACCACCTACTGGCAGTACTTTACCCCGCAAAGTGATCTCGCCAGTCATAGCCAAATATGGCTTTACCCTCCGGCCAGAGAAGAGACTCATCAAAGTAGTCAACATCGTTACACCTGCCGATGGACCATCCTTGGGAATAGCTCCTTCTGGAACGTGCAGGTGAATGTCATTTTTCTCAAATTGCTCATGATCCAGCCCTAACGCTTTGGCATTCGCCTTCAAGAAACTCAATGCGGTTACTGCCGACTCCTTCATCACTTCCCCCAGGTTACCGGTCAAGGTCAATTTTCCTTTCCCCGGGCTGAGGCTTCCTTCCACAAACAGAATCTCACCCCCGACGCTCGTCCAGGCAAGGCCAATAGTTACTCCTGGCACTTTCACCGCTTGGTAAGCATCACGCGAAAACTTGCGTGGCCCTAGAATATCAGGTAACTGGTCCGCTTGAATATTCACATCATATTCTTCTTCCAGGGCAACCGACTTAGCCACGAATCGCATTACACCAGCAATCTGTCGATCTAGAGATCGCACACCTGATTCACGGGTGTAATCACCAACAATTTTCTTTAGGACAGTATCTCGTAGTTTCACCTGCTCTGCCTTTACGCCGTGGGCTTTGCGTTGCTTAGGTACCAGGTGGCGCTTACTGATCTCTACTTTTTCTTCGGTAGAATAGCCACTAATCTCAATGATCTCCATCCGGTCCAGCAAAGCAGGCTGGATGGTATTTAGAGAGTTAGCGGTGGCAATGAACAACACCTTAGAGAGGTCATAGTCCAAATCTAAGTAGTTGTCATGGAAGGCACCATTCTGCTCGGGGTCAAGCACCTCCAAGAGTGCAGAACTTGGATCACCACGGAAGCTCTTTCCTACCTTATCGATTTCATCCAGGATGAAAACCGGGTTAGCAGCACCAGCCTTCTTCACCGACTGGATAATCCGGCCAGGCATCGCACCGATGTACGTACGGCGGTGTCCGCGAATTTCACTTTCGTCGTGCAAACCGCCCAGGGAAATTCGTACGAATTCACGGCTTAACGCCTCAGCTACAGAACGCCCCAGGGATGTTTTACCTACTCCCGGAGGGCCAACCAAGCATAGAATTGGCGCTTTCATATCACCTTTCAGCTTCAAGACTGCGAGGTGCTCCAGTATCCGTTCTTTGACCTTATCCAGGCCGTAATGATCTTTATCCAAAACCTTTCGGACATTCTTCAAATCAAAGTTGTCCTCAGTGGTCTGATTCCACGGCAAGTCCAGCATTAGTTCCAGATAATTCATCTGAACGCTATAGTCTGGCACCTGTGGGTTCATGCGTTGCAGGCGATCCAATTCTTTGCCAAAGACCTCCGCTATTTCATCAGGCCAATCCTTAGCCTCCGCGCGAGTCTTAAGTTTGGCAAGATCTTCTTGCTGCGGATTGTTACCCAACTCTTCCTGAATCGTCTTCAGCTGTTGATTTAGGTAGTAATCGCGCTGTTGTTTTTCAATATCACCGCGAACCTTACTCTCAATCTGATCCTTGAGCTCCAAGATTTGCAGTTCGCTGTTCAACTGCTTGAGGATCACCTCAGCCTTATCATGCAACTCAGCAATCTCGAGCACCTTTTGTTTCCACTCCAATCCCGCTCCCATATTGGAAGCGATGAAGTTGAGTAAGAAATCAGGGCCCTTAATATTCCGCAAAACCACCACCGCTTCGGATGGAATATTCGGTGAGAGGTCAATGATGCTCTGTGAAAGATCTTTGATACTGGAAATCAGCGCTTCAAACTCCATCTTATCGCTCGCTGGAATTTGAGACAGCACTTTCACCTGTCCTACCATGTAAGGATCCTCAGCGACCATCTTCTCCAGACGAATACGCTTCCGCCCTTGCAAAATAGCGGTGATTGTGCCATCCGGCATCTTCAGTAGCTTGAGGATATGGGCTACCGTTCCTACGCGGTATAGATCCGCTTCGGTAGGTTCCTCAAGATTCATATCCTTTTGTGAGAATACAGCCACTTTCCGCCCTTCCTCATAAGCCGTATTGATAGCCTTAATCGACTTATCTCGGCCTACCGTAATGGGAATAACATTATTGGGAAAAAGCACTGTATTCTTCAGTGCCAGAATGGGTAATTCTTCGGGGATATATTCATTCTTATCTTCTTCCTCCTCTTCTACTGAAATGAAAGGCAGAAAATCAGATTCATCTTCTAATTGTCGGTGCAGCAGCAGCTCTTCAAACATACAACTTCTACATTTATGCATACCAATGCGATCACAGCATTGCCATAATGGCAGGGTGACCTACTGGATTTTGTGTGGGCTATACAAACAATATCTATGCCACCCTTAAATTTACCGACTTTTCAAGCCTTATGACAGGGAATAGCGTGGAAGTTATCCACAAAACAAGACAAATAGGCAGAGAAGGAGCCTACACTATGATCTACCTCGAGTAGGTCTAGCGGAGATTAGGAAGCAGCAAACAGTCGACGATTGATTTGAGGCTTACGAAGATAGGTTCACGCCCCTCGTTTGTGACTGGAGACTCATCATCGTCCAGAATGGCGTCTTCTATGAAAGCTAGTAGTTCCTCTTCTTCTGGATGCTGCTTAAAGAAAACATCAAGTCGCTCGCGAAAACGATGCCCCTCTACTTCATTCAGTAGCCCCCAGTTGGCATCATCAGCCGCGGATAGATGCGTTTCCCGAACGATCTCTTGCGGGCCAAACACCCGAAAGATCGATTTCCAAATAACACAAACTAGAAAGAGGATGAATTCGCGTTCTTGCTCGGTGAAGACTTCGAAGGATTCTGAAAACAGATAAGCCAGCAGTATCGGCTGCTGCTCATTCATCATATCCAACGTTTTTTCGACAGCCTTTTCCGAAGCACTGAGCTCTTCGGTCACCTCATCAATTATGAACGCTTCTATCATGTAGCGGAGGAGGGCCTTTTTGCTGATGCCCTCGCTCAAAGATATCCACCACTAGGGCATTTCCAAAATTACCAACTCGATTCGTTCATTTTTTTGCTTTGCCAGTGGATCTGCAGATGAAACCAGTGGAGAAAGGCGGCCATAGCCACGGTAGCCAATCTGTTGTGCTGGCACGCCTGCTTGTTGCCAAAAACGGGTGATCGCTTCAGCCCGCTGATTGGTCAGCTGCTGGGCTTCAAAGGTGGCTATATCACTGTGGGTATGTGCTCGAACTTGTACAATCAAACCTGGATTCTGCTGCAGAATACTTGCCCATTGATACAAGGCATCCTGGGCAGCGGGGGTTAGATCTGCCCCACCTTCAACAAACGATACTCTCGTAAGCTGCAATGTCTGTCCTGCTTGCAGTACTTGACCTGTTTCGGGGTTCACCAAACCTACAGCACCAACACCAGTAGACCGCGCTTGCCACTGGTCATTGCCCTGTGGCGTCTTTGCTTGTAGTGAATAACGGATGGTTTCCTGCCAATCTTCCTGTGCTGCCGGTGGCGAAGAGGGATAGTCATAACTAGCCGGCATGGGTTCATTGGGGTACGCAGGCGATGCCGGTTGCTGATCCGGCACCATTCGGCGCCCTTCTTGTAGGTTCCGCCCAATCTCCATTCTTAGTTCTTCGGTATTGGTTCCCCGGCCATTCGCTTCAGCACCGGTTCCTTTAGGCTGCACTCGCCCACCAGCCTGTCCTTCTGACCACAGGTAGTTTTCATCTTCGGCGGCTACATCCGCTGCCGTCTTTTGTTTTTCTTCTTCTTGATGAAACTGGCGAAAACGGGCTTTCATATCCTCTACTTCAGCGCGGTTATCAGCACGGCGCTGCACTTGTTCTTGTGTGAGCGGACGGCGAATTTCCCAGCCTTTGCGTTGAACAAGCGTATCTCCGGGCAAGCGGAGCGCTGGCACGGTATCGCGTTGTACAGTAGGCTGCTGGGCAAGCAGACTCATAGCCAGCAAAAAGCTGACTGCAAAGGTGAGTGTAGTTTTCATAGATAACAGCTTTGCTGTTAGGACGTTGCTAAGGTTATTTGGTCACCAAATACTTGATGATCAGGGCTTAGACGAGTCAAATATAAGGTTCCCATCTTGCCAAACCTGCTCCAGATCATATAGAATACCCAAATCTTGGAGTGGATTGCCGGGCAAAAGAATAAAACTTGCGGGTGAACCAACCTCCAATCGGTGTTGACCGGGCAATTCGAAGTGGTCGGCACTCTTGGCCGTTGCACCAGCAAGGCAGTCATCCACCGGGATGCCAGCAGCAGCCAGAAGGCGTAGCTCTTCGTATAAGTCAGTCCCGTGATTAATATTGAAGTTCGGTGGATCAGTACCGGCTAATACATCAATGCCGACATCATAAAGACGACCGATTTCTTTCAAGAGTGTCGTACTATCAATCACCGATCCCATATCTCGATCTTGCTCTTTCAGAAACTCCAGAAGCTTCATATTGGTGAGAGCGGTGGGTACGATAAACATATCATCTCTAGTAGCAAATATTTCAAGTTCCTCCTCCGTCATGGTGCGGTCGAACCATATGTGTACCAGGCCGTCGATTCCGCGTTTGGCGAGTTCCACTCCATCTCCGCAGCGTGATACGTGAGCTACTGCCTTCACACCATTTTCATGGGCTGTTTGGATAATGGTGTCAATTTGTTCGAAGGTTAATGTAGGCCGCATTGGTTCTCGAAGAATCTTGATGTAGTCTACCCCTTCTGCAATACGTTCTAACACGAACTCGCGAGCCGAACGCGTACTATCAATGGTTGGCACCGGAATGCCAAACTGTGTACCATGACCTTTAGGCACTGTCGCACCAGAACCCGCCGCATGATAATCTGCATAGCCGATGGAATCATTGAACTGACTTAGCCATTGGACTGCAAATGCCGAACCATGCATATCACAAACGCCCAACACACCAGCCTTCGCCGCCTGCTGCAAGTGCGCAGGAAACCAGGTATGGACATGGGTATTCATCAATCCAGGGATAAGCGTCTTGCCCGTCCCGTCAATCATTTGATTGGCACGTTGCTGCCGATCAAGCTCCGGCCCAATTGCTACGATTGTACCATTATGGACGGCAATATCTGTTCTCACCAGCGTTTCGCTTCCAGTAAAAATCTGGGCATCGGTTATGAGTACATCCCAAATCGGTTTTTCCTGGGCTTGAAGCCCTGAGGATATGAGGGCAAGTAGAAATAGAGTAGTAAGTCTCATGTGTGTTGCATTTACGTCCTTCCAAAATACGGATAATCAACCTTGAACCTTTAGTGGCATCGACGAATAGCTCTTTTCTTTCGCTGGAGTAAGGGAAACCAAGTCAAGCACAGCAAACAGACGTTAAAGACTAGCTATTGGTAGTCAGGATAAAACCATAAAACTTACTGATCTCGTATGAAATCTGCTTGCTCAACGTTCTCTGATTAATACCTATTTTTGCGGCATGAAAAAGCGACTTTTAAGCTTATTGGTTTGTTGCCTGATTTTTGGCTGGGGTTGTGAGAATGATCTAGCTGAAGTAGAGGCCTTGCAGGAGCGCATGAACGTTCAGGTGGAAACCGTAAAGGAAGTGGAAATTCTTTACAGCGATTCTGCTCAAGTACGCGTACGCGTTACCGGACCGACTATGCTCAACAACCTGGACCGAACCGAGCCTTATCAAGAGTTTATTGATGGAGTCCTCGTTGAGTTTTTCGATCTCAACAATCAGATCACCAGTACAATGGTCGCTCGCTATGCCATTCGCTTTGAACGCCGTGGCGAGGTCATCGCTCGCGATAGTGTAGTATGGGAAAGTATTGATGGTCAAAAACTCGAGACGGAGGAGCTGATCTGGCAGGAGCGAGATGCCGAAATATTCACTCGAAAATTTGCCCGTATTACTACTCCCACAGAGATCATATATGGTCATGGCTTCCGAGCTAACCAAGACTTTTCCAATGCCCGCATTCAGCAAGTAGAAGGCGTTATTTCAGTCGACGAACCACAGTAAATTACAACCCCATGGATTTCCCAATCCCCATTCCCGTTCAAGAGCTCGCTGACCAAATTGGCGCAGAGTTACTCGGCGATAGCACCATTCAAGCCACCGGCATCAATGAGGTACACCACCTTCGCCCAGGTGATATCACTTTTGTCGACGTGGAGAAATACTATAAAAAGGCACTACAGTCGCCAGCCACTGTAGTGTTGATTAACAAACAAACAGATCCACCTCCTGGCAAGGCGCTACTGATCGTCGATGATCCCTTCAAGGCCTTCAATGATTTGGTCTGGCGATATCGCCCTTTTCGCCCAGCTACTGCCCAAATTGCCCCCGATGCCGAAATCGGAGAAGGTACGGTGATTGAACCTGGTGCGGTGATTGGCCCGCAAGTGAAGATTGGTAAGAATTGCTACATCCAGGCTAATGCCTACATCGGAGAATACTCGATCCTTGGCGACGAGGTGATTGTACAAGCGGGTGCCGCCATCGGAACGGATGCCTTTTACTTTAAGAAGACGGTCGAGGGTTATCATAAATGGCGCTCAGGTGGGCGAGTGATTCTCGAAGACCGAGTCGACATCGGCGCCAACTGCACCATCAATAAAGGTGTCTCCAGCGACACGATTATTGGCGCGGGTACCAAGTTTGACTGTCTAGTACAAATTGGGCACGATACTAAAATCGGCAAAAACTGCCTTTTCGCAGCACAAGTTGGGGTCGCCGGCAACTGTAATATTGGCAATGGCGTAACTATGTACGGCCAGGCTGGCATTGCTCAAAACATCACCATTGCAGACAATGTAGTCGTATTGGCGAGAGCTGGTGTCGGTAAAGACCTAGAAGAAGGTAAGGCCTATTTTGGCGCACCTGCACAGGAAGCTCGAATAGCATTCAAAGAAATGGCTGCCGTGCGTAGACTACCTGATTTCATGCGTGAGCACCGCCAGCGTGATTAAGCCTCGACCAGGCGTTCAGGATAAGTATATACGTTCATCCGATCTTCCTTCAGGAAGCCAACTAGTGTCATTCCGGTAGCTTCGGCAAGCTTAATGGCCGCACTGGACGGAGCGCCAATAGCAGCGACAATTGGCGTCCCGGCCATAGCCGCCTTTTGTACCAATTCATAGCTAATTCGTCCACTTAAAAGGATAATGTTTTTGCGCCAGGGGAACTGCCCCTCTTGTAGTGCACGACCAATGAGCTTATCTAATGCATTGTGGCGTCCTACGTCCTCCGTCAAATGCAGCAATTGGCCGTTCTCATCAAATAATGCTGTAGCATGAATGCCACCCGTTTCTGCAAATAACTGCTGATGCTGAAGCAGCGTAGCTGGTAACTGTCGGACTAACTCTGGACTGACCCTAGGTTTGGCCTTCGCCGGAAAGAAGGGAATCGTCTGTTGAATCTGCCCCAGGTCCGCTTTCCCACAAAGACCACAACTGGAATTGGCATAGCCAACGCGCTGATAAGCTGCTGGATCAAAGGATACTTCAGTAGACAAGTATACATTTGCTGCCTCCTCAGACGCAAGTTCAATGCGCTCTACCTGATCAGCTCGTTGAATAATCCCCTCACTGTACAAATACCCTAGCACTAGCGCTTTATCTGCTCCAGGGCTGCGCATCGTAATGGCAAAATCAAGGCTGCGCCTAGCATCCGTTGTATCATAGAGCAAACGAATAGCTAATGGCGCCTCAGGGGCAATAGGATCGGCTGGTACCTGATGCCATTGGCCCTGCTGCCAGCGCAAGGTAGAATGGGTATGCTTTGCGTTCTTTTCGATAAGCGCAAAGGTAGGACTCTACAGATGATATTCTTGCCCTAATTCTGGAATCTGTACGTCGCGGAAGCCCACGTCGCTAAGTAAACCACCTAAGCTCTCTTGCCGCTCGATAGTGCCGTGCACCAGGAAGAGTTTCTTGATATGTTGTTCCTGTCCACGGAGGAATTCACGGATCTCATCTCGATCGGCGTGGGCACTGAAGGAATCCATCATTTCCACATGAGCTAAGACTTGTTTGTAATCACCAAAGAGCTTTAAGCCGGTAGCACCGTTACGAATTTTACCTCCTGGTGTTTGTGGCGAGGCATATCCCACAATGAGGATGGTGTTCTTCGGGTCTTCGATCATATTGGACAAATGGTGCTTGGAGCGACCAGCATTCATCATACCCGACGCGCTGATGATAATACAAGGCTCATTCATCCCATTCAGCGCTTTCGAGGCCTCTACCCGCTTAATGTATTGTAGATCATTGAAACCAAAAGGATTATCGTCAATCAAGAGATAGCGTTCCAGGTCTTCATCATAGCACTCTGGGTGGGCACCAAAGATCGTGGTAGCATTTACGGCCAAAGGACTATCCACAAAGACGGGGATGCGCGGTAGGCGACCTTCCGACTCTAAGCGATCCATGAGGTAGACAATCTCCTGGGTACGTCCCACACTAAAGGCGGGGATCAGCATTTTACCTTTCCGTTCTACACAAGCTTCTTGAATAATGCGCAAGAACTTCTCCACTTCCTTAGGCTTTTCGTCGTGTAGACGATCACCATAGGTCGATTCGCAGATCATATAATCCACTGCTGGCATCTTCTGTGGGTCGCGTAGAATAGGACGATTTGGGCGGCCAATATCACCAGTAAAGCCGAAGTGAATTGTGCGGTTGCTCTCGTGAATCCGCAGGGTTACGCTCGCACTACCGAGGATATGTCCCGCATCACGATATTGAATTTCTACATTATCCCGAATAGGAATCCACTTGTTATACGGACAGCCATTGAAGAGCTGCATGGTTTCGTGTACATGCTGTGTCTTATACAAAGGCTCGCGGCGTTCCTTGGGATTCCGGCGATTATGATATTCAGCATCACGCTCTTGGATCATGGCACTGTCCATGAGCATAATTGCACACAGGCTTCGCGTTGCATGCGTCGCATAAATGGCACCTTGAAAACCATCCTTGACCAGTTTTGGCACTCGGCCAGTATGGTCAATATGAGCATGGGAAAGGATCAGGCAATCTACCTCGGCCGGGTCAAAGAGAAAGCTTTCATTAAAGTCTTTCATTTCCTTGTCATTGCCTTGGTAAAGGCCACAATCTAGAAGAATGGTATAACCGTCCTCTAGAGTGATCAAGTGAGAGCTACCCGTCACTTCGCGCGCTGCGCCGCAAAACTTTACTTTCATAGGAGAAGGTGATATAGTATAGTTGGGGAAGATACAACAGGCATTGCGGAAACTCAAATGGATAAAGATGAACTGCTATGAATGTCTCAAGTAAGGGGAACACAGGAAATGCTGTCGTGTAAATGTAGTATTTGAGGTTCCGTTATTGAGTAGGGCGTGTAAGTGGGGTAAGCTCCCGGCGGGTGGGCCCGCCCCGTTGATTGGATATCCCAATCCGAGTGACCTCGTGCCTTCTATTCAGGATGAATGAAGACACTACTTTATCATCTCACCTGCTTGCAGATGAGCCAGCCTTGTTCGTCACTTATGTAGGAAGATTGTGTGTGACGAAACTTACATAATTATTCCACTGAATGCCTTACTCGGACGAAAGAGCAAGGGTAAATAGCTCCGACTAGGCTGCAAGTCGTCTATTGCTTTTGCCTAGATTGTAAATATATAGACTTGCGCCCTGTTAAACAAATATTATTTATTAGATATTAAGAAAACAAATTAAAGTTTTTGCCTGATGATATAGTAGTGATATAGCAATCAAAGTTGATTCATATTTGCGAACCGCTTGCGGTGAGCCCGGTGCACGGAGTGCGCAAGGGTAAAGGATAGAAGGGCCGACAGCAGGAGCGCCCGGATAGCCTGACACCAGCGCCATCTGGCGCTCGGTGGAACCCCCAAAAGAAGCCTTTGTACTTGAGCTTATCACAAAAACAATGCTAATGGAAAATATACCTCCAAAGCACGGTTACTTTTTGCGGAGCAAAACAATTAAAACAATGAATCGAATGAAGAAAACAGCCGCATGGCTTTCATTTATTGATCTTCATCCTAATTTTACTCCTGTGCTCCGACCACCAATTCTAACACAATGAAGAAAACTCTACTCCTCTCTTTCTTATTCTTTGCCTTTACTGCATTATCAGCGCAGGTATCCCCACCCTATTTACTTTTCGAGCCCGTAGGCGATGTCTTATTTACCACTTCAATGGATGTTAATCAAGACGGAGCACTCGATGTAGTAGTAGCCTCTTCCGAGCGCCTCTTTTGGTTAGCACAATTGGAAGATGGCACTTATTCACGACAGAATGTGCTCTCAACTACGGGAGAGCGCTACCGTACCTTAATTACCGCTGACATTAATGAGGACGGCTACGAAGACCTCCTCTATTGCAGTACTGAAACAGGTCTCGGCGTTTATTTTGGCACTGCCGATGGAAGTTTGAGCGAAGTAGAGCTGATCTACTCTCCGGGCGCAATTATTGATTTCTACGTAGCGGACATTACCGGCGATAACCACCTTGATGTGGTCGTTGGGCGCGCGGAAGAGGCGCGTTGGTTAGCAGGTAATGGTAATGGCAGTTTTGGGTCTCCGCAGTTACTCTCCGACGAGCACACAACAGTTACCTCTGTATTTACTGAGGATCTTGACGGTGATGATGACGTGGACATTTTGCTAACCGCAGCGGGCAATGACCAGCTGGTGTGGCACGAAAACTTGGGCAACGGAAGCTTTGGTGACTATCAAGTTATTGAGGCTAATTATGACTATCCCCGATCTGTATATGCCGCAGACTTTGATGGGGACGAAATGCCGGATATTGTTTGTGCCAACTGGGGCGAAGACAATGAAGTAGGGGCTGGCCTGGTATGGTACCGCAACCTAGGAGATGGCGATTTTGAGCTGGTGGACACCCTTTATTCTCGAGGCTGGCATAACTATGTTGAAGTTGCGGACATGGACATGGATGGCGATTTGGATATCATTTCTTGCCATGGCCTGGACGAAATTGAGTGGCGCGCTAATGATGGCAATGGCAACTTTGGCGAGACCGTTCAACTTGAGATATGGGCCGCCTATATGCGTTTTATGGAAGCTACTGATCTCAACAACGATGGTTTTCCCGACCTACTTTACGGCATCAACAGTAACAGCCCACCCAAGGAAGCCGTGCTCTGGCGAGAATCGACAGGTGGAGGGGAGTTTAAGCCTCCGGCTCTAATAACTATTGGTGGACGCACCTTAAGTTCACCCCGCGTAGCAGACTTTGACAATGATGGTCGTACAGACATTGTAATCGGTTCCGATGGTACTGATGCCCTGGTTTGGTTCAAGAACCTAGGCGATTCCTTTTCTCAGCCGAAGTTGATTGCTCGCCGCCACAATTATGCTCCTAATACAGTTGCGGTAGCAGATATCAATAATGATGGATGGATGGACGTTCTCTCAGGAAGTATCCAGGATGGTGCATCTAGCGCTTCGGACTTCTGCTTCTACATGAACAACGGAGACGGATCATTTAGCGATTCTACTCCCTTCCCGACCTTCTTTAACCCTCAGCGAGAGATGGAATTGGTAGATGTAGATCATGATGGCGATCTAGATATGCTGTGGGTGCAGCCTGGCTTCGTAGGGCAACCAAACGGTGCTATTGGCTGGCAACGCAATGATGGCGGCAGTTGGTCGGAATCGATCTTCTTGCTCAATAATATCACCGGTCCACTCGACATCCTTATCGCTGATTTTGACCAAGATGAACAACTCGACCTGATCATATCAAAAGATGATGCACCTCTACTTGGACGGATGGAGCATACCTCTAATGGCAATTATGGGCCATTGCAGGGCATCCCGAGCAACTTTACAACTGCTCTGTACGCAGAAGCCGGAGATGTAAATGGAGATGGTCTACCAGACCTTATTGCCTCTAATGATGCCGGTGGTGGTGGCACCGCAAACATATCCTGGTGGCCCAACTTGGGCAATGGTTCTTTCGGCAGCCAGGAGATTATATACGAAGGCAACCCACCAGCGGTACAATTTGCCTACGCCGACTTTGACCTCAATGGTTTAAAGGACATCATCTTTGCTTCTTACTACAATGAACCGATGCAGTGGATACCACAAACAAGCACGGGTGTCTTTGCCGAACCGATACAACTAGTCGGTACTATGCCAGAGGTGCGTGGTTTTATCATGCATGACATTGACGAAGATGGTGACCTTGATATTATTGGCAAGGGTAATGAAGAAATATTTAGTAGTCAGGAAGCGCTTTTCATTTCCTACAACCTCGCTAATGACGAAAGCATTTCTGGCACCATCTTTTATGACGAAAATGCGAATGGTGTGCAGGATAATGATGAAGCTGGTATTGGTAGTGTCCCTATCCAGGTAACTCCAGATGCCCTGGCAATCTTCTCTGACAATGACGGGCGTTTTACCGTATACGGAGCCTCCGGCAACTACACCTTAAGTCCTGAACTAGAAGAATGTTGGACGCTAACCACCTCTCCAGAAAGCTACAACATAGATTTCGACGGCACCACGAGCATTGATACCTTGCGTTTTGGTGTAGCACCCAACACGGAACTACCCGAAGGTGCGGTGACGCTGGCCTCTGCACCGACACGTTGTGGATTCACTGTTCCATTCTGGCTCAACTATCGTAATGACGGCTGTTGGATTTTTAATGGCCGAGCCTATTTGGTATTGAACGACTTGGCCACTTTCATTTCGGCATCGCCTGAGCCTAGTAGTACCAATGGTGACACCCTCTTTTGGAACTTCGCCAACCTCACCCCTGGCACCAGTCGCTCAGTAGAGCTAGAGATGACCATAGCTGGAGTTGAGTTCCTGGGCTCTCCTTTGGAGATCGCTTCAGGTGTAATCCCGCTTAATGCTAGTGGGCAGCCACTTCCAGCTACTACTTTTGATTTCCTCTCCATCATCAATTGCGCCTATGACCCGAACGATAAATTGGTGTACCCAAATCGTTCGGAACAACCACCTTTTACGGAGAACTACACGCTCTACGATGAAAAGCTTCTGTACACCCTCCGTTTCCAAAACACGGGTACCGACACCGCCTTTAACATCGTGCTTCGCGACCAGCTTTCCCCGCAGCTCGATTGGAGCACCTTCGAACCGGGCAGCAGTAGCCACCCATACGAAGCCACTTTGCATGACGATGGGCTATTGGAATTCCACTTCCGGGATATCCTTTTGGTAGATAGCACGACCAACGAGCCCGGCAGCCATGGATTTGTGCAGTTCGAGATCGCGGTTCAGCCAGACCTAGAAGAAGGTACCGTCATTGAAAATTCGGCAGGTATCTACTTTGATTTCAACCCACCGATCATTACCAACACTGTGGAAAATATCGTAGTAGAAACACTACCCAACTTTACACCGGTAACGGATTTTGAATACAACACCAACGAGCTAGAGGCTACATTTACCGATGCCTCCAGCAATAACCCGGACACTTGGTTTTGGGAATTCGGAGATGGTGGCACCAGTACCGACCAGAACCCCACCCACGCCTACCTGACGGATGGCACTTATACCGTATGCCTGACGGCCGGTAATGTTTGGGGTAGCGCACAACATTGCGAGGAAGTAAACATCATGATTACCTCGGCGGATAATCTACAGGCATCGGATATGATCACAATTAATCCGAATCCAGCCAGCTCACTTATTCGAATCGATTGTGGCAATTTGACCCTACCGCAAGAATTGAGTTTGTACAGCACTTCCGGGCAGATTCTACGTCAAATCAGCGTAGAAGAACGTGTTCAGAACTTAGATGTAAGCTTCCTTCCTGCTGGAAGCTATTGGATACGATCAGCGGAGGGAAGCGTCACACCGCTTGTTATTGTGAAATAAGGACTAGAGGAAGTTGGTCGATGGCCTATGGCTATCACCAACTTCCGAATCAACCTTAAATAAACTCACTAGAAATCATCGCCGCCAACGCGACCAATTTTGAAGGTAGCCGTAAGCATGGCGTATCGACCAAGCGCATTTGCTCGGCTCTCTTCAAAGTAATTGAAGGCGTTTTGGCGCTGGATACCCGTATTCTGATTCAGTAAATCAAAAACACTCAGCTTCAGCAACAGGCGTTCGTTCTTCATCAATGACTTACTTATGCTAGCCTGCCAAAGCGTGAAGCGGTCGGATTGACCGAAGCGTTCATTGGAGAAATTTTGGTATTCCACTTCTGTGCTCAACACCCAGGACTTTGGCATAAACCAGGTGAAGAGCCCGAATAGATCTTGTCGGTTGTAATTCTGGTCGAAGCTAGATTGAATCTCATAGCTAGCCTGATTATAATTCCAGCGAGCTCCCAACTCCCAGTCTACCACATTCTTCTTACGGTTGCCAAAACTAAAGGACCACTCTTGCCCCCAGCGATCTACCTGATCTTCAATAGTATTCACTCGTACCAAGCCACGTGTGAAGGATAGATTTCCGCGCAAGCGCAAAGCAATATCCAACGGCTTAATAGGCGTACTGAAAGACGCGAACATCTGGTTTTGCCACTCATAGTCGGTATTCACCGGTTGGGTTACCTGGCGAAGCAGGTCGTCAAAGGTGAGGCTATTCACAATCCGATTTTGGATGTAAGTCGACTGCACATTGGCAAAGAAGTTGGTGAAGCTAAAGGCATCAATAATAGTGAGGCCTGCTGAAAGGTTGTGACGATACTCCGGTTCCAAGTTGGGGTTACCCTGGAAGATGTTCAGCGCATTGGTATTATCAACCAAAGTTTGAAGCTGGTCCAGGCTTGGTGCTACGATGTTGGTTCGGTAACGGATGTCCAAGTTCTTAGAACCCTCCATTTCGTATTCCCAGCCAAGCCGTGGTAGGAGATAGTAGAAGTCTCGCTCTTGCGGAGTACTGTTGTTACTTGCCATGCTGTTCAGCAGCGCTCGTTGGCCCGTCACGGAGAAATTCCAGCGCGACTTGGTACCATTGTACATAAAGCCCGTCTCAAATTGCTGCTGCTGGAAGCCACGATCAAACTGCCCACTGAGTAGTGTATTCAGCGTCTCTTTGCTATCTGTAATATCCAGAAAATCTTTGCCGCGATCCTGGCTTTCGCCGGAAACGGTAAGTCTATTCTGCCAGTACCAGCGATCGCTCAATGGCTCGGTGAAGGACAAGCGCGTTTGCCAAAAACGTTGATCATCGATCCGGGTTTGTCGCTGCCAAACAGAATCGGCTAGCCAGCTACTACTCGGATCATCCCAAAATCGGTTTCGATTATTGAGGAGTGTCTCGGCGTCATCGTTCTGTTGCTCCCAATCCAAGGTCAAGGCTACAAAGCGGCCCAGTTTTTTAAACTTGAGCATGTACTGCAGATTGGCGTTTGCCATCCAACGATCAGGCGTATACAAATTGTACTGGTCACTTTCATTGATAGGAACTTCGTTTAGGTCCAGGTTGCTTAGCTGTTGGGTCCGCAGGTTGCGGCTGGTGTTATAGCTAATACCGGAGCGAAAATCCAATCGTTGGCGTTCACCAAATTTTTGTTCTAGATCCAGATTTAGGCGGTGCCCATCAGCTCGACTATCTTCTACATTACTGCCTTGCGAAGCAAAGGCGCCATCGCCCAAGAAATTATCACGGGTATAGGAGCGCCGCAGATCACGCTGCAATCGGCTGCCAAAATAGTTGGTGCTAAACTGTGTGTTCTCGCTGAAATCGTGGTTGAGGTTCAACCCAAGTGCTTTTGAAGTATTCAGGCCGCCACCATTGCCAAAGTCCAGTGGAATACCAATATCATCCTGCGAGAGTTGCAGCATGCCACCGCCCTGCGACATGAGACGCTCGAAGCCGCCCATGAAGTCGATGTAATCAAAGACTGAAAAGCCCGGCTCATTCAGATTGTTGGCACTACCTAACAGCGACACCTGGGTTGTACCACTAAAGCGATTTACATTCGCCCTAGCCTGGTAGCGCCCGTCCGTACCATAACCAGCGGTGAGTTCTCCAAACTGGCCACTCTTCTTATCTTCCTTCAGAACCAGATTGATGGTCTTCTCCTCATCTCCGTCTTCGATTCCCGAGAACTCCTCCATTTCCGAGGCCTGGTCATAAACCTCCACAGCTTCTACGGCATCAGCAGGGAGGTTGCGCGTAGCTACTTGGGCGTTGTTTCCGAAGAACGGTTTGCCGTCTACTAGTACATTCTCTACATCCTCTCCCTGGGCGCGGATGCTGCCATCGCGCTCTACCTCTACACCAGGGAGTTTTCGGAGTAGTCGTTCCACATTGTCATCGGGTCGAGTTGCGAAGGCATCTGCTTGATAGGAGATGGTATCTCCTTTGATCAAAACAGGAACGTGTTCGCCTTTAACGACCACTTCTTCTAACATCAGATTTTCTGGCGAAAGCCAAATCTCACCTAAGTCAACAATACGCTCAGCACCATTTAGATCCAATTCTTGCTGGAAGCTACCGAAGCCGATATAGGTAACCTGCAGCACAGCCGGCTGCACGGGCACACGGTTGAGAACGAAGCGGCCCTGGCCATCAGAGATTGCAAAAGAAACCAAGGCCGAATCCAAAGGATTAAGAACTACTACCGTAGCTCCTGTCAGCGGTTCCTGATCGCTGCCCGTTACGACACCTTTCAGTTGAATTGACGTATTCTGGGCATGGCCAAACGCGAATGAAAAAAAGAGGGAGAGCACGAAAAACAGTCGAGTGAAAAATTTCATCTGTTTAAAAATTATCCGCAGTAAAACATGCAGATAATTTCCTGCACATCTGTAACCACTGCGTTCTCACATGATTTTTTTAATCATCTCCGATTGTGATGTTACTATTAAATAAAATCATGTTCGTTTCATGTTGCTTTATTATCGGGTGTTAAATTTCATCGCGAAGCGAATGCACTCCGCACAGGGATAGGTGGTTTATCCGCGCCTGATTTCAATTCGGCGGCCGCCATTCTGTAGGTTCATTTCCTTGAGTTTCTCTTCCTGGATACGGTCAAACTCTTCTTCACTCACTTTCTTTCCCTTAGTAGGTGGCACCATTAGTTCCGGCTCAGTTAGTTCCGCCAGTACTTCCTTGGCCGTGATGGTGATGTTGTCGCGTTGTACTTCAAGTACCATTCCCGGTAGTTGACCATAAGTAGCAGGACCCGCAGAGACAGGAATTTGGGGTGTAAACCATGCTACGGTCTGTAGTGTGTCCGGTCCGCGTACGGCCTTCATACAGGTGTACCCGAGAATATCGCGCTGCTCATTGGTCAGTTTCCATTCTCCGCCATCCAGTTCGTGCTCGATGCGGAACGGGCGGCCAAAGATGTTGCGTTGTTCGGTCATTGTATTCTTCTGCAGATCAGTATAGACGGCACTATTATCGCTAGAGCGCATGATCTTAATCTGGAAGGTCGCTTCGCCCTCTGGCTGCGGTGGTGGCGGCGGAGCTACTTGCTCATCTACCGTATAGTGAGCATGCTCTGGAGTAAAGCGAAGGATGAAGTTATTGGACTGGCTACTCGGCAGAAGGTCGGCGAATTGGCTGTTTTCTTCATCCAGCTCGATGTTAAGTTCGATCGTCTCTTCGTATAGCACCATGCCGGTGGTGGCTTGTGCGGTAAGGCTCGTAGCAAATAAGCTAAGTAGAAGGCCAAGTGTAAGGTTGATCATTTTCATATGTCTAAGTTTTTTTGACAAATCTATGGGCAGTGGATCAGGAAGCAGGTTAACCAACCTTAGCTTAAGGTTAATTAAGGTTAATCGGCCAGCGGCATGCTGATGTAAGCAGTACTTTTGGGGTATGGAAGAGAGAAGAAGCTCCCTATTATTAATGCTAAGTAGCCTATTGGTGCTGGCTGCTTTCCTGGCGTTTTGGCTCAACGGTGCTTACCGCAATGCCAAAGAGACGCTAACGGAAAGAGGTAACTCTCTGTACCTGGAGTCGGTACGAGAGGTACAAGATTCAGTTTATCGCTACGTCATACAGGGATTCATTCAGAAGGCGGAAGCAAACGACAACTGGTACGCTGATAGCTTGCCCCATGGCCTGGGAAAAGTGGATGTTCGCTTAAGCACTTATGATGGTGATACCGAGGAGGGAGTTGAAGAGGATAGGTTTCCGACAAAAGAAAAGACCCGCTTTCGACAGTTGGGTCTCAGTATTACTACGGATACCGCCATTTCAACTGACACTTTGATCTTCATCGAAAAACTAGAAGCATTTGAGCACTTGGGGGTGAGCAAAAGAGACGAGCAACTGCAAGACCAAATCTTAAAGCGTTTTGATAATTACCTCGTGAAAAACGAACTCCCACTCGCGTACAACATTCAGCAAAAAGCCTCGGGCAGAGACACCACTGATCTGCGTTTCTTTCCTGGCGACTTTAATACATTCCTCTCTGAAGAAGTGATCTTCGCGCAAGCTACCCCCTACTTACTGAGTAAAATATCCGGCCAACTGTTATTCAGCATTTTCCTGTTTTGCCTTACTGGTCTGGCTTTCTATACGCTGCACCGCAGCAATCAACGTGCCCTTCAATACACCCAGCTCAAGAGTGACTTCATGAGCAACATGACGCACGAGTTGAAAACACCAATCACCACCATTGGACTAGCGCTAGAAGCGATGGAGGGCTTTGTAAAGAATGAGGATACTGAAAAGACAAATGAGTACCTGCAAATATCTCAGCACGAACTAGGGCGCCTCAGCCTACTCGTTGATAAAGTCCTCAAGCTGTCGCTCTTCGAAAACGATGTACCAAAACTCAAGCGAGATGTCATCGACTTGCGGCACATTGTGGGCAAGGTACAAGACGCGATGCGCATTCAGATGGAACAACGCGGTGGCCGCTTTAATGTGAGCAGCTCAGGAGAATCATTTCAGCTTGTTGCAGACCCTGTCCATTTGACGAATGTCTTATTTAATCTCCTTGACAACAGCCTCAAATACGCCAAGGATGCCCCTGAGGTAGACATCAAGCTGGAGTCGGCGGAGCAGCAAGTCATCTTGCGGGTATGTGATAACGGTATCGGCATACCGAAAGAGTACCGCACAAAAGTATTTGATCGCTTCTTTCGAGTACCTAGTACTGGAGACCGACATGATGTAAAGGGCTATGGATTGGGATTAAGCTACGTGGCCGACATCATCAAGCAACACGGTGGTCAGATTGAGCTTAGTCCTAATGATCCGCAAGGCACCTGTTTTACCATTACCTTACCAAGTCAAGACGATGCAGCCTAGAATCTTATACGTAGAAGACGAGGTCTTCTTGGCCAAGATTGTGAAGGAAGGCCTGGAAGGCAAAGGATACGAAGTACGTCTAGTGACAGAAGGAGGAAGCGTGCCCCAGGCATTCGCCGAATGGCAACCCGACATCTGTGTTTTTGATGTAATGCTACCACAAAAAGATGGCTTTGAATTGGCCGAAATTATCCGCCAAAACGATCAGAGCACACCCATTCTTTTTGTGACTGCCAAGAATGAAACGGAGGATGTAGTACGCGGATTCAAAGTAGGTGGTAATGACTATAT
>CAJXOS010000017.1 GCA_913057725.1 uncultured Lewinella sp. | reverse complement strand
AACAAATCATAATCTCATGAAAAAAAGACGACCTAAAATTCTTTGGTCACTCGTGTTATGACGTCGCTTTTTCAGCTAAGTCACAGGTGAGTGTTTATATTGAAATAAATAACCTTCAGTGTGGGTGGTTCCCCGCCTTCGCGGGGAACCGTTTTAAAAACTTTTGGGATTATGCTTACTAGAACCAGTAACGTTTACTGAACTAGTAATTTACCTGTCTGAACAACCTGCCCTTTACTTGCTACTTCTAGGAAGTAAATGCCGGCAGGCAAATTGTTGCGATGTAGTGTATGAGTCGTTCCGCTATCAAATTGTTCGCGGCGCAATTCACGTCCAGAAGCATCTCTAACAGTTACCTCTAAGGCGTTACACTCACATCCTTCCACCACCAAAGTAGTGGAGTATTGGAATGGATTCGGTTGAACCCGTATACTGATTCCGTTGCTAACCGGTGGTTCGTTTAGGTCTACTGCCAGACATGATCCGGAGATAAAGTCTTCACAGTTGACCACATGACGAATCGGATTGGTCAGCGATGGAACTATGTAGTCAAAGTAGACGGCAGCACGATTTTCGATTACTGTTCCGATGGGTAAGTTTGGTTTTTGGGATAAAGTGAACTTTACAAACCCTCGGTAATCAGCTTCTGAACCACTGCCGTCTGCTGGTAGCAAGTTTAGATCGTTGAACGTAATCCGTAGTACCCCGCCGCTGTTCATTTCGTGTACATAGGGATGACTTGCGGGCCCCACGGCTAAGCTGGAGAAATCCAGCGTTTCAGGAATGGTATCCCGAATAACCAAACGATCTAGTGTATCACTTCCGACATTGGCGAAATAAATTGTGTATTCAATATCGGTGTTCCGTTCAATGATGGAATCTTGGTAGCCTCTGGGATGGCCTAACAAACGTGTTGCCTCCTCGGAAGTGCTTACTACTATTTCTTGAACATCTATGTCAATTGCAGCATCCTGATCGTTTTCAGGAAACTGGGTCACTTGACCCGTTGTATAGTTCATCTGACCTTCTTGTGTACAACCCTCCACCGCTACGGTAGGATAGTTGTTGCCAGGATGGCCATCAACTTGCTCAACTACTGCCCGATAAGTTGATCCCACTTCGTTAGCAGGAATCCCTTGTTCGGGGAATATGAACTCTTCATCAGGGATTAGGGTCGGAATTCCGTCCGGCATCTCTAAGAAGAGAACCTGATCTTCGATGACGATTAAGTCTTGGGTTGTCGTTGTAGGTGCATCGCCTACATTTTTTGCCGTGAAGAAAATCTTGTTGTCTTCACAACGGCCTGTCAACTCAAGACTAGACATGTCCCAGTTGGGATCCAATTCGCAAGGTTCGTTCGGGTAGATGGTTGCAGTGAAAACTGCTGCTTGTAAGTTTTGAACATCACAAGCTACATCTGCCGTCACCATGAAGCTGCCACAATCAAGCGGTAGCATGTCTCCAAGTTGAACGATGATCGTATCATCGCTTACCTGCGTAAATGGTACGTCTGCGTCTACAAAGGTCAACTCCTCGTCCAGCGCGATTTCGATGAAGGCATCCTGTGCTACTCCTGATCCATCGTTGCAGTACTCAATCAAATATTCAGTCTGCGTACATTCTACTAATGGTTCTGTCGTAGCATCTACTGCCATGTAAGCACAAGCATCTTCAGCCGTGCGCACTGGGAAGTTGTAAGTCAGCGTGTCATAGTTGACCGTGAAAGTCACCGGAAAATTAGAAGGTGAACATACATCCCAAGCATCATTGCGATTTAGAAGGGTTACTATAAAATCACCCTCACTTACTGGAATGCTGTAAAAACCATTCTCGTCCGTTGTGCCAATGAAGATTTGCTCTTCTCCCTCTACTTGGATCAACCAATCTTTTAGAGGAATATCATCATCTTCCAGTGGATTACAGCCGTCTTGCGACCATCCCACTCTACCTTGCAAGAGGTTGGTGTAGTAGTTTCCTTCTTCGCTAAGTCTGATGACTGAAACATCAAACCCAAAGATTCCACCAAATCTTGCTCGCGATCCTGCTACTAGCAAGCTTCCGTCGATAGCTTCTGCAACATCTTCGCCGAAGCGTGTGTCGTAGAATTCATCTCCTATTATTCTTGACCATAAAATCTCTCCCTCAGAAGTGAATTTTACGAGTAGAATGCCAGGATCTGTATCTGGAAGTGAAGCATATCCGGTAGCTACATAGTTACCATCAGAAAGCTCCAAAACCGCATTCAGTACATTGTCAGCTGGACTCGGCTCAATTTCACGTGTCCAAAGTGTATCTCCGTTGAGATCACTCTTCATTATTAAAGCTTTACCGAAGTTCCGAGTCGAACCTACAATCATCAAGTGATCGTCATTCGTGCGGGTTACATCAGTAACACTTACATTTTCTTCATCACTCCCTGCATAAACGCGAACTGAAATCAAACTGCCGGTTGCGCCTACACGGTAAATGGCGATGTCATTATCATTAAAGTCCTGCCCGTTTTGATTTGGGCCATTCTTTACGTTCGCAGCAAATGTGAAACCATTTTCAGTTTCAACCAGTCCTTCACCGCCATCTGTATATGGGGTTCCGTAGGTTTGCCGCCATTCTTCATTGAATTCTGAATCCAGTTTCAACAAGAGAATGTCGTTGTCTTCTTCTGAAGCAGACTCTGTGTACCCAAGAATTGCATATCCTCCATCGGTAGTAGGAATGATCTTGGTTCCTCCCTGGAATAAGCCTCCATTGTTATATCGGCGAGACCACAATAGGCGCCCGCGATAATCAATGTTCAGCAAATACACTTGAGAAGGTGTTCCTGCTTGGGTGCCATCCACTTCATTAATCGAGCCAACTAAAAGATGCTCTCCATTTTGTGTAGGAAGTACATCGTTTGCTCTCTCAATGTATCCTTCATCGTGGGCGGTTTCCCAAACCAGAGTGCCGTCTACATCTGTACGAACAATATATATGTCATCATCATTGTCGCTGCCAAACGACTGACTAAAGCCTATTGCCAACGTTCCTTCATCAATGGTGGGAACAATTAAGAGACCATCGTCTTCCAATTCTCCACCGAAGGTTGCTTCCCATCCCTGTGCTGACGCTAAGCTGCAAAAAAGTACAAGTAACAAAGCTGTTGCAAAGCCTTGCCCTACTTTCGTTAGCTTATGAGCCATTGCTCGTTTCATCAGCGCTTGGATTAGGTCGTTTGCTTTCGTTGACATTACAAAAGTGTAGCATTGCCCGGCGGAACGCAAAGACAAGAAAACGCATTTGTTGAAAAAAATAAGTATTTTTGCGAACATGATCTTCTATAAATAAATGAAATCCAGGTACTTACAAAAAAATACTTGTTGAAAAAAAGTTTTTTCGTTTTTATGAAAAACTCCGCAATTATTGCCGTCTTAAAGACTTTAGACAAGAAAGAGTGCCGAGAATTTAGCAAATGGCTCTCCTCCCCTTTCTTTAACCAACGACAGGATGTGCTGGATTTGTTCCAGTATTTAATGGCCGCGAACCACTTGAAGGAGGATAAGTTTTTGGAGAAAGAACGAATTTACCGAAAACTCTTTCCAAAGGAAAGTTATGACGATGCTAAGATGCGACAAACCATACACTTCTTACATCGACAGCTGGAGCAATTCCTCGCCTACAAGGAAATAGAAAACGATGAGTACACCTATTCTGTTGCCTACTTAAAGTCTCTGCGTAGACGAAAGGTCACCTCCGTATTTCAGAAGAAGTTCAATGCTCTCCGCCGAGCAGGCCTCGGAAACAAAGCGCTTGACAACGATGGCTTAAGAAACTCCCTCACGCTTTATGATGAGTATTCTTCTTTCCTGGGAGAAATAGATCGAACTCGTGATATTCGCCTGCAAGACAGTATTAATGCCTTTGACGCACTCCTCATAGCGGAGAAACTGAAGTTTGCGTGCCACACCCTTTCTCACCAGCAAGTTTTTAAAACCGAGTACAAGAGCCTTTTCTTAGAGGAAGTTATTGGTGCTGTTGAGAGCCAAAAGGAACTACTCGAGTATCCAGCCATTGCCATTTACTACTACCTATACCTGATGCAGAGCCAGCGAGAGGCTGATGATTATTACTTCGCCCTAAAGTCTACGCTACAAGAACACGCTCAGGTCTTTTCCACCATAGAGCAGCGCGACCTTCGTCTGATGGCGCTCAACTATTGCATCCAACGAATGAACCGCGGTGCAGCTCCGTTCGTACGAGAAGCTTTTGAAAGCTACCGAGATGCCTTCGAGAGTCAGTTTATCTTAGAGAATGGCGTTTTGTCCAGACGTACTTATCTAAATGCTATTCTGATCGCCTTGCGCTTAAAGGAATTTGAATGGGTAGAACATGCTATCAATACCTATACAGAGTTTATAGAAAGTGGCTACGAAGAAGCATTCGGCAGCTTCAGTATGGCCAAATTGGCTTTCGAAAGAGAGGACTACCCCTTGGCCCAACGCTTGTTAATCCATTTTGACTCGAATGACATCTTGATTAGCTTAATGGCCAAAACGCTACTGCTAAAGATCTACTATGAAGAAGATGAATATGATGCGCTAGACTCCTTACTGGAGAGTATGAAAGTTTATCTCAAACGAAAGGAAGTACTTAGCTATCACCGAGATGTTTTTCAAAACATGCTGACCTACACTCGAAAATTGGTGCGGGTTAATCCTTTTGACAAAAACAAAAGAACCGAATTACGCACGGAAATAGAGCAAGCTACGCCCCTGGTAGAAAAGCCCTGGCTCTTGGAACAAGTTGACAAAATGGGGTAAGACCAAACAACCTTTACGCTGCTGGACAGTTAGGTAACTGCTTCCATAAAGAAGTGGTGACTAAAAGGAAGATGTTATGTCCAATGATCAGCGCCTACAATTGCGGCCTCATATAGAAACAGCTGCTGTGTCGAAGGCCGACGAACGTTTTTTACACGAGACGCTCCGTCCAGTGCTCAAGCTGCAGAATGAATTATTACTGGAGATAACCCGACACTTTTTGCAGAAGCGGAAAGTGAAGCTTTCAAAAATGAGTCCTGCTCAGCGAGATCAACAGATACAGCACAGCATCGGCAAAGACAATCGGCTCCGGGGGTTACTATTTGGTTGTGTCCTTGGTCAACTTACTGAAGAAGAGTTATCGTTCTATTTAGCCAACGAGGGAGAAACCAATCGGCGCATTACTCAGCTTCTAATCCAACGTTTGCAAACTCAAATGGAACGGCTACTCTAATCCCCTTCTGCATAGCGTGCGCTAGCCGAGGATAACAATTGGGCCATTCGTTTACGTAAACGAGGAGGAGATAACACCTCCAAGCCCGGGCCAAAACCCAGCAAGAGCCGTTCCAGCTCAAAGTTGGGGATGACTTGAATCTCAACAACGACACTTCCATCCTCTAAGCTCTCCAGCGTTTGCTGCGAGGCGTGAAATGGCTTGGTGATTACATAAGGCGCATTTCGCTTATCTATACTTAGGCGAATTTTTGAGATACGCCTGTTATTCACCGTTACACCAACTACATCTCGGTAATATTCTTCTGGATCAAATCCTGGCTGCGGATAGAATGGTAAATCCGGATAAGTGATCGACTGAATGCGATCGAGCGCAAAACTCATTACGTGCTGCTCTCGCTCCTTTGTACCTATCAAAAACCAACGATTATTGAACTCACGTAATAGAAGCGGATTAATATCCACTAAGCTCGGGGCCTGCGCCCGAAACGACTGATAGGCCAAACGCACAACCTTCTCCTGTCGTACCGCTTGAAATAATTCCTCCAGGTACTCAAGGCCACGAAGCCGTTCATTAGACTCTAATAAAATTGCCGTCCGTTCCTTCCCTCTTCCAGTTTGAACTTTGTCCTCAAGCTTCTGGACCAGCCCACCAAGCTCCTGTAGATGTCCAAAGCCTTGAAATTGTTTGAGCACGGCTACAGCTTCTCCTAAATGATCTAAGTCCGCTTCTGATAATGACCCTTGTAAGATTCCGTAATCTGGGTCTTTATAAGTGTAGTACTTCCGGTCTACGACAATAATGGGCGCTTCATAGCCGAGCTTATCAGAGCGCATCACTTGTATGTCATACTGCACAGTACGCCGGCTCACAGGACGGTCTATACCCTCATATTCATAAAGAGCATCGGAGCAGGCATCAATCAAGTCCTCCAATGTCCAGCGCCTGGCACGATTGCGCAAGCACTTATCAATGGTTTGGTAACGGATTAAGGCAAGACGGTTTAAAGCCATGTACAATTATTTTCCTGCCGGAAAATAGGGCTTTAAAAAGCTGCGCAAAAGAAATGCGTAGTATAAAATTGAATACTTAAGCTGTTCTTCGCAATTGCTGTCTGAGTGCAGTCACTTCATCGCGATACTGAGCAGCGGAGATGAAGTCGAGCTCTTTGGCGGCCTTTTTCATCTTCTGTTCTGTTGCAGCAATGGCCGCCTCCAATTGGTCGCGCGTCATGTATGCAATCACAGGGTCAGCTGCCAAGCTTGGCTTTTCAGGCTCTATGTAAGCTTGCTCCACCGCACGTACGTCAAGGATAGACTTCTTGGCAAGAATCTCCTCTCGACTCTTACGTACCGTTCTTGGAGTAATACCATGCTCTTCGTTATACGCCATTTGAATGGCTCGGCGGCGGTTCGTCTCATCAATGGTGCGTTGCATGGAATCGGTAATCTTATCTGCGTAGAAGATGACCAAACCATTTACGTTACGTGCCGCACGACCAGCCGTCTGCGTGAGGGAGCGTTCGTTCCGTAGAAAGCCCTCCTTATCTGCATCAATTATTGCCACCAAACTCACTTCTGGTAAGTCTAGCCCTTCCCGCAATAAGTTTACCCCAACTAGAACATCGAATTCCCCCAAGCGAAGATCACGAAGAATCTCTACCCGCTCCATGGTATCCACCTCCGAGTGAATGTAGCGGACTTTGATCCGAAGTTTATTGAAGTACTTGGTCAACTCCTCTGCCATGCGCTTGGTCAGCGTTGTCACTAGGGTGCGTTCATCACGTTTGATTCGGTTATCGATCTCTTCCATCAGATCATCAATCTGATTGATGCTAGGGCGCACCTCAATAGGAGGATCAATCAGGCCGGTAGGACGAATAACCTGCTCTACCAATAGGCCACCGGTTTGCTCTAGTTCGTATTCAGCAGGCGTAGCACTTACGTACACTACTTGGTTGATTAGACTCTCAAACTCGGTAAAATTGAGCGGCCGGTTATCCATCGCTGATGGCAGCCGAAATCCGAAGTTAACCAGGCTAAGTTTACGTGCCCGGTCACCACCAAACATGCCGCGCACCTGCGGTAATGTAACGTGGCTCTCGTCGACCAACATCAAGTAATCATCCGGGAAGTAATCCAGCAAGCAGAAAGGGCGTGTACCGGGCTTTCTTCCATCAAAGAAGCGGGAATAGTTTTCCACTCCGTTACAGTAGCCCAACTCCTTCATCATCTCCAGATCGAAGTTGGTACGTTCACTGATGCGCTTGGCTTCTAGTAAGCGGTTTTCACGCTCGAAGTATTTTTCCTGTTCATGGAGCTCATCCTGAATATCATTGATGATACCCTTCAAACGTTCCTTTGGTGCTATATAAAGATTAGCGGGAAAAATCGCCGCGTTCTCCATCCGTTCAATGCGCTTACCGCTGCTGATTTCTAGCTTCTCAATTTCTTCGATTTCATCGCCGAAGAAAGTAACGCGATAGCCATAATCCACATAGGGCAGATTGATATCTACCGTATCACCACGAACACGGAAGGTGGCTCGTCTGAACTCCGTTTCTGTACGAGAGTACAAGCTATCCACCAGGCTATAGAGAAAGCCGTTTCGCGAAATAGTCTGCCCCCGTTGAATACGGATAATCCCGCTCTTGTAATCGTCAGGATTCCCCATACCATATATGCAGCTCACAGAAGCGACAATGATAATATCCCGACGACCGGAGAGTAGGTTAGAAGTTGCTCTCAAGCGAAGCTTGTCTACTTCCTCATTAATGGACAAATCCTTTTCGATAAAAGTATCAGAAGAAGAGATATAAGCCTCCGGCTGGTAATAATCGTAGTAAGAGACAAAGTACTCGACGGCGTTATCTGGGAAGAAGTCTCGAAACTCACTGTACAGCTGCGCAGTCAATGTCTTATTGTGCGTGAGAATCAATGTTGGCCGATTGAGCTGCGCAATCATATTGGCCATGGTAAAGGTTTTACCAGAGCCCGTTACTCCTAGTAATACTTGGGCGGCCTCGCCAGTTTCAACACCATCTACAAGTTGCTTAATTGCTTGCGGCTGGTCGCCGGTAGGTTTGAATGGAGATATAAGTTTGAAGCTCACAGCATTGATTTTATTCGCCTAATTCTAACCCAAATTTACCAAAAAAAGTTGCCTCGCGGAACTCCTTTTTACAAAAAAATGTTTTATCTTAAAGTATTCTCAAACCACGTCAAAAACGTGGAATATTCATCACCTAAATCGCTCTTTTATGCAACAGCTTACCCAGCAAAGTGGCTTCCATTATCGAGCCTTCGTTTTACGAGAAGATGATATCTACATCCTGCATAAGGACTTTAAACAAGAGCGAGAATACAGTGTCAATTATTTAGATCTAGGTTTACAGTTTTATCGTAAAAAGGACCACCAACACCGTTTATTGAATTGGCTAGCAGCAGCCACCCTTTCCTTGTGTGGAATCGCCTTTGTACTCAGCAGCCTTCGACTGGCAACCCTTTCTAGCGAACAGCTATTCTACACTGCTGGAATCAGTGGGCTTATCTGGTTAGCAACACGCTTGCGCCAAACGCCATCAACACTCTACCTCTTGGGCGGCGAAGAACAATTGGCGTTTTTAGCAGAACATCCGTCGGAGGATGCATTGCACGATTTCCTTGAGGAATTAACAGACCGTATTAAAGATGCTTATCAGAACCAGTACCTGGACGATCAACTTGATGTACCAGCCGAGGAGCGTCGATCACGCATCCAGTGGCTACACCAGATGAAAGTCTTAACTCGATCTGAAAAAGATGTCTTGCTGGCTAAACTTGGACCGTCACGACAGCAGTCTATCGGTTTCAAGCGAACCGCCTAGTGTTTTTAGAGTCTCCCCATCGCAGCAATTTTAGGCCGGGGTGGGGAGGCTAACTTCTTACCCCCAGAATCGAGGCTAGAGACTAAGAAATACTAAAAAAATCCTCTCTCAAAACGTATTTATTTCGTTTCTCTCCACCTGCTTTTTACAGCTTTCCCTCTCAGATTCGCAATCTATATTACATTTTTCTCCATTCATAGTGGCAGTGTTAATCAGTGCAAAAGCGGTTACAAAACTCGCTAAGTCGTTGATTTTTATCACATAATAACATTTTCATATATATACATTGCTTGGAAACCCGCTAAATCACTTGAAGCTCCCTTACAAGCACGAGACGGATTAATTGGCATTCCGAGCTGCTGGCATAGTACTTGTCTTTTTATGATCCTGAGAGCCATTTGGTGAGCGCGCCTAATCCTTCCCCCCGCTTTGAGCCTGCTACTACATACCCAAACCACACAAATTACTAACCGCCTCCAGGACATATGCAACGTATTCTACTTTCCTTAGTCATCCTTTTGATTGTTTCTGCCAGTTTTGCTCAACAAGATGATCGCCTTGCTAAAGGTGTGATATCCATAGAAGAGGTCAAGGCAGAACTAATGCCTCCACAAGACAATGCTGCCCTCATGGAAGAAGAGCTTGCTCGACGTGGGCCGGCTATCGCTCCTCGCTACGCAACTAACATCTCAGTAGATTTTGCCCCCTCTAAGGATGGGGTTTGGGAATCAACTGCTGATGGCAAAGTATGGCGATTGAGAATTCATTCACCAGAAGCTTATTCTATCAACTTAGGCTTCACTGAGTATTTCATGCCAAAGGGCGGAAAGCTAATGCTCTACTCTCCCGATTATCGGGAAGTCCGAGGGCCATTTACACCAGCCGATAATGAAGAACACGAACAGCTGTGGACACCAATATTAAACGGTGACGAAATTGTTATCGAAGTTCAGCTTCCGGAAGATGTAGCCGATCAACTTCGCCTAAAGCTATCCTACGTCAACCACGCTTTTGAAAACTTTGGCGCATTGATCTCGGGTTCCTGTAACCTGGATGTGATCTGTGGTCAGGCCGACGGCTGGGGCATTGTAGATGCTCACCGAAATATTATTCAATCGGTAGCCGTGATCTCTACTGGCGGTGGCACCTTTTGTACAGGGTTTCTAGTCAACAATGTGGAACAAGATTGCCGGCCATTTTTTATGACGGCCAACCACTGTGGCATCAACTCAGGCAATGCTGCCTCTTTAGTAACCTACTGGAATTTCCAGAACAGTACCTGCCGCCAACCATTTAGTACTGAGAGTGGACAGAACGGAGATGGCCAACTGAATGATTTCAATACTGGCTCTATTTTCCGAGCACGCAGAGCCGCTTCCGACTTTGTCTTAGTGGAGCTGGATGACCCAGTTTCACCAACTGCTAATGCTTATCTAGCAGGTTGGGATGCCAGCGGTGCGGACATTAGTAATTCCATAGCGGTTCACCACCCACGCACTGACGAGAAGCGTATCAGTTTCGAAAACGATCCTTCTCAATTCACTACTTACGGCGGAACAACAAGTACACCTAACTTTACGCACGTACGCGTCGTGGATTGGGATGTGGGTACTACTGAGCCTGGCTCTTCAGGTTCTCCTTTATTCGATCAATCGCAGCGGGTGGTTGGCCAGCTTCATGGAGGTGGAGCAGCTTGTGGTAATAACCTTTCGGATTGGTATGGAGCATTTGCTGTATCCTGGGATGCAGGTGGTAACTCTGCTTCTCGCTTACGCGATTGGCTTGATCCAAATAATACGGGCACACTGACCATCGATGGTCGTTGGGCGAATGATTGTGGGTTTGGCATCAGTGCAACACCAACCAATCAAGAAGTTTGTAAGCCAGATGAAGCCTACTATGACATCGAGGTCAGCAGTGGCTTTAGTGGCCTTGTCACTTTATTTGCTGATAACCTACCTCCAGGCGCTAATGCTTTCTTTAGTCCAACTGATGTAGATCCAGGAGAAACCTCCCTACTCACAATTCAGACTTCCGGGGCAGATCCTGGCGAATACACCTTCACCGTTATTGGTGATGATGGAGGAAACAGTAGCGAGATTACCCTTGGAATAACCATACTTCCAGATCCATTTACACCGCCAACTCTAATCGCACCTGCTGATAACAGCGTTGACGTTTATCCAAACCCAGTACTCTCTTGGGACGGAGACGAAAGTGGAGCTACTACTTATGAGATCCAGATTGCTACTGATCAGAACTTCAGCAATATTGTAGAAACCGGCTTTACGACTGGAACGAGCTACCAGCCGGTTAACGCCAGTACAGGAGCTACACAATACTACTGGCGTGTCCGGGGTATGAACAGCTGCGGTACCAGTACTTTTTCTACTGAATTTAATTTCACGACCGATTTTATCAGCTGTATCACCTACACCTCGGTATTTTCATCGACAATTAGTACAAGTGGCACGCCAACGATTGAAAACGATATCGTATTCAATGAAATGGAGACAATCAACTCCATTAGTGTTGGCATGGAAATCACGCATACCTATGTGGGTGATTTAGATGCTGCACTACTACCTCCTGGCGGCGGTTCTATCCAACTGTTTGATCGCCCTGGTTTCCCCGATAGTAACTTCGGTTGCTCCCAGGACAACCTACGTGTCAGCTTTAGTGATGATAGTCCAAATAGCTCCGACCTTCTGGAAAACACCTGTAACGATTCAGAAACAGGCCCTAATAATCCGGGCCCACCCTACGCAATTGCAGGAAGTTACCAGCCACTGGATCCGCTATCTGATGTAGTGGGTGATAACAGCAATGGCACCTGGACACTACAAGTCAGCGACAATGCATCTTCTGATGGTGGTATTCTTGAAGAATGGTCGATCACCGTCTGCTACGAGATCCCTAGCGAGCCTCCATTCATCGTGAATAACGAAATGTTGATGGTGCCGCACAATACGCAAGAAACGATCACTAACACCTATTTGGAGGCTGGTGATGACATGAGTCCACCGGAAGATCTCACGTTCATTTTGAGAGACATGCCAAATGAAGGAATGCTCTTTTTAAATGGCGTGATGCTGAACCTTGGCGACTCCTTTACACAAGCTGACATTGACGACGGCTTGCTCGTCTATCAGCACGAGGGCGGAATCGTTTTGATGGATGCATTCACCTTCGACTTAATGAATGGGGCTGGATTGATTTCAACGGATCATGTCTTCCAAATTGAGATTATCATTGAACAATTGACCGTGGATTACAATCAACTCACGGAAAACATGTGTAATGGCGATACTAACGCTAGCCTCGAGGTAATAGCTGGAGGAGGAGTAATGCCATACGAATACGCGATCAACGACGGTGAATTCCAAACAGAAAACACCTTCACCGGTTTGGGTGCAGGCAGCTACTTTGTTAGTGTGCGTGACATGACTGGAACCGTCATCAGTACTGCTGACTTCCTGATTATGCAGCCGGATGAGTTGATGGCTACTGCAAGCGTCGATGAAGACGACGTGAGCATTAACGCCATCGGTGGAACACCACCGTTCATGTATCAACTGGAAGATAATGCGCCACAGTCCTCTCCTGACTTTGACAACCTGGCGAATGGTCAGTATACCATTACGGTTATTGACGACAATGACTGCCAAACTACTGTCAGCGTAACGATCGCTGTCAATACGTTGATCATTAGTGCAAGCATCACGCAACAGATCAGCTGCCATGACACTAACAACGGTATCATTATCACCATGGCTAATGGAGGCGTAGCCCCTTACCAATATCGAATCAATCAAGGCAACTGGCAGGCGGATTCTTCCTTCCTTAACCTAATGCCAGGTGACTACACCGTTGAAGTTCAAGACCAGGAAGGGTTTACGCAGAGTAGTAATATCCTGACGTTAATTGCGCCACCAGCATTGACACTAGAGGCTACTGTGGATGAAAATTCCATCTCTTTAAATGCCGGAGGAGGCACACCACCGTTCACTTATCAAATCGAGGATGAGGCACCTCAAGACTCACCAGTATTTGATGATTTGGCAAACGGAACGTACACGCTGCAAGTAATTGACGCGAACGGTTGTACTATGACCGTTGAGGCAACGGTTTCTGTAAACACACTAATGGTTAGCGCAAGCCTGACAAATGACATTAGCTGCCACGATGCAAATGATGCGATCATCAGCGTAAGCGTGAGCGGAGGAAGCATGCCATTCCAGTACAGCTTAAACGGTGGTGACTATCAAGTCGAAAATACATTTGCTGGTCTAGCTGCGGGCAACTACACGGTTACCGTATTGGATAGTGAAGGATTCACCAGCACAACGAACGTCATTGCGGTGAGCAATCCTGCAGCATTGATGGGGAGTACTTCTGTAGACGAGCAAACCATCACGGTCAATGCGTCTGGTGGTACTGGAAGTCTCACGTATCAGCTCAATGATGGCACACCACAGAGTGAGCCTAGCTTTAGCGGTCTATCAAACGGAACTTACACTATCACAGTTATCGATGCCAATGACTGTATACTGGAGCTAAGTGCAACCGTATCCGTTAACACCTTAATGGTTTCCGCTTCACTAGTGAACGACATTAGCTGCCATGATGCGAATGACGGAATGATTATGGTTTCTGTTAGCGGTGGAATGTCGCCCTATCAATACAGTATTGATGGACAGAACTATCAGGCAGAGAACACCTTCCCTGGCCTAGCCGCAGGAAGCTATACTGTGACAGTGCTCGACAATGAAGGATTTACTAGTACCACAAATGCTATTGTACTCACTAATCCAACGGCCTTGGCCGGAGTATTAAACATTGCGGAGAACGACATTACCGTTTCTGCCTCAGGTGGCACTGCGCCCTTGAGCTACCAATTGAATGATGGCACCCCACAAAGCGATCCAAACTTCTTGGATTTGCCGAATGGCGAGTATACCATTACCATCATCGATGCCAATGGTTGTGAGATGGAACTATCGGCAACTATCGCGATAAACACCCTAGAAGTAAGCGCCGCTTTAGCAAATGGAATCAGCTGCTTTGATGCCAACGACGCAGTAATTAGCGTTACGGTAAGTGGCGGAACACCACCGCTCCAGTACAGCATCGATGGGCAGAACTACCAAGCTGAGAATAGCTTCCCGGACCTTGGTCCTGGCACCTATACAATCACGGTATTAGATAGTGAAGGATTTACTCGCACTACCAATAGTGTTACCATCAATACCCCTGCTGAATTAATCGGCTCCGTCATGGTAGATGAAAACAACATCACTGTGACCGCTAGCGGGGGTACTGCACCACTGTTGTACCAGATCAATGGAATGACGCCTCAGGATGATCCAAACTTTATGAATCTTCCAAATGGCGAATACACCATTCAGGTTATTGATGCTAATGGTTGTACACTGAGCTTCACGGAGACCATTTCTATTAACACTCTGGAAGTGAGTATTGATCTCGTAAGTGACATCAGCTGCTTCAACGTGCCTGATGGGGTTGTGGCAGCTATTGTTGCCGGTGGGACTCCACCACTCCAATACAGCCTGGACGGCGTTAACTACCAAAGCGACAACACTTTTGGCGGCCTTGCTCCAGGAACATATAGCATTACGGTGCTAGACGCGGAAGGCTTCACGCAACAAACTGGCTCCGTGACCCTCACGAATCCAGTTATGTTGACCATGGATGTGATGGTAGACGGTTCTACAATCACGATTGCAGCAGAAGGAGGAACGGGCACTTTATCTTACAGTGTAGATGGCCTAAACTTCCAAGCAGAACCTGTATTCACTGATCTTCCGGATGGTGTGTACCAAGTTACCGTCCGTGACGAAAATGGATGTGCCATAGTCATGCAGGTGATCATCGGTAGCAGCCTCGCAGCCACCTTTGATATTCTAGGAACAATCGGCTGTGCCGGTGATAGCGATATTGAAATTTCTGTTAATGCTAGCGGAGGTACACCTCCGTATGAATACAGCATTGATGGTGGAGCAAACTGGCAAACTTCTTCTGTATTCCCTGGCCTTTCGGCGGGTACTTACGAAGTAGTGGTTAGAGATGCCATGGGCGACACCTTTACCAGTCCTTCTCTTACCATTACAGAGCCCGAACCCGTAGTTCTAGAAGGTGAGGTAGACGGAGATGATATTGTATTGATAGCTAGTGGAGGTTCAGGTCCATACTTGTATAGTATTGACGGCATGAACTTTGTCACTTCTAATGTTTTCAGCGATCTGCCTCCAGGTGATTACACACTTTGGGTAGAAGATGCAAACGGTTGTCAGACTACCACTGAGATTAGCATTCTGGTAGGCATATTCAATCCTGAAGTAGCAGAGCTATCATTGCTCCTCTATCCTAATCCTAACAATGGGCAGTTCTACCTGCGTCTGGAGCAAGAGGAAATAAATGACTTAAATATTCAGGTCTTTGATCCACGAGGGCGCTTGATCCAGCAAGATGTTCATCTTCGGGCAGGGACGGTTTTCGAACAATACTTCGACCTTTCCGCTTTACCAGCTGGTCTTTACCAAATTGTACTTCATGATGGGGAGCGATTTGGCCGAGCCAAGGTGGCGATTATCAAATAACAAAAAGGCGCAGCTGCAAAATTGCAGCTGCGCCTTTTTCATTTCCGTAATGCTAAAGCTTTACGGTAGTAGCAAAACATCCCCTGCATAGGGCAGGACCACCCCATCAATAAATTCTATATCTGCCGACCAGACGTAGACATCACCTCCTAATAGTTTGCCGTTAAATCTTCCATTCCAGGTTCCTTCCGCACTATTCGGCAATAGCTCTGTTTGCTCGTAAACCAAATCTCCCCAACGGTTAAATACACGGAAGTTGCGAATGGCTAATACTTCCGGCCCACCGAAAATTAACAGGCGATCATTGACCCCATCATTATTCGGGCTAAAGGCATTAGGCACAAAGACGTCTCTAACATCACTCACATTAATTTGTAGCGAATCCAAGGTCGTACAGCCATCTTCAGAAGTAACAGCGATTGTATAGACAGTTGTAGTTAATGGCATCGCAAAAGGGAAAGCACAATCGGTGCATGACAAGCCTTCATCTGGTTGCCAAAGGATGTTGTCCAATGGCACATCACTTACTGGCCGGAGTTGAATTTGATCTCCAAGATCTATAATGGTATCCGCACCCGCGTTCACAAAGGGAATGATACGACCGTCTAGTTGAGAAGTAGTATCGATGCGGCAGCCATTGGCATCTTCAATCGTCAGCGTGTAGGCACCAGTTCCTAAACCGGTAAAATTGGCCTCAGCTTGGAAAGCCCCACCATTCAAACTGAATAAATAGGGTCCAGTCCCACCAGTTACATTAAGCACCCCTACAAAGCCAGAATCTCCGCCACTGCAATCCGGGTCACTAAATAGTACATCGGCCTCCAATGAAGGAGGAGCCATCAACGAAGTCTCAAAACTTTCCAGACATCCAGCAGCATCTGTAATCTGAACGGAATAAGTACCAGCAGGAAGAAATTCAAGGCTACCCACGTTTTCTCCACTGCTCCAGAGATAGCTATAAGGCGGCACACCGCCTGCCGGCAGAGCGGTAAGAGAGCCATCTGTACCATCAGGGCAACTCACGCCAAATCCGTTGTAGTCAGAACCATCAATAGTAGCTGTCAATACCGGTGGTTCGGTCACTTCTTGGATCAGAATGAGATCATTACCAAAATTGTCATTGATCGTCACCAAATAGGTCCCGACGCCTAAGTTGCCAATACTTGTATTGGTATTGAGCATCGTGATATTACCACTACCATTGGCCGAGCCACCTAGTTGTTGCCAGCTATAGCTAAACGGAGGTGTACCGTTAGTGACCGAGAATATCACCTGTCCGGTCGACTCTCCATTACACACTATAGGCACTTCATTCACCAAGCCCTCTATTTCACAAATCACCGTTGTGAGGTCGAGTACTACCGTACTATCACATCCCAGGTAGTTTTCCAAAATGGTGGTATGGATATCCGTAGTGAAATAGGGTGTATTACCAATAAAGAGGCTATCTCCGTCGCAGATAACAGCTGACAGATCCGTCTCCCCGGCTTCAAATACTGTGACATCTACAAAAACCATACTATCGCAGCCCAGCGCAGTGGGGAAATTGTATTCATAGAAACCAGCTTCACAGATATCAATATCCTCCGTCAGGGCGAAGCATTCTCCTTCGCAGATTACTTCATTGAGCACCACATCGGGAATAGACTCTACTACAATGCTTCTACAGCTTATCGGAGCCTCATCACAGGCATTAGAGATATTTAGGCACAGTTGATACAAACCGGCCTCCTGCCAATCGATCTCCACACTATCTACCGTGCTCACCTCTACGCCGTTTAAAGTCCAACTGAATTCTGTTCCTCCTTCTACTCCAGGCGTAGTGTAGGTACTAATCACTTCCGGACAAGTATTGGTCGGCCCCTCAATCAAGGGGGCTTCCATCAAAGGTGCAACTTGTGTACTTCCTTCAAGCACATTGAAGGTCCAGTCACAATTATCCCCAAACGCTCCATCCATCACCAGGTAATAATATTGGCCGATCACGAGTGGTTCGGTATTGGAAAACACGCGTGCTGTGCCTTCTCCAACGGGAATATTGGTACCTCCCCAGCACTCTGACACCATGCGAAAATTCTGGCAGTCAATTCCTTCGTAGAGCCCCACCTCCAAGCCAAACCCTTGCTGACAGTTAGAGACGCGAATTTCAATAGATAAATCTACACTCCCTGCGATAAAGGCAATCCACTGCGCATTGTGTACCACTACAGTGCAAAAACCAAAAGGCGCCATCCCAGACATATTACTTTCGTGCCGCCCGGTAAAGCCGTCAATATCACAGATAATACAAGCATCCTCACAAAACGAGGTCATTTCAGGAGGGTCTTCCGTGCAAGGAATGGGTTGGGCAAATACCAGGAGCGGAGCGCAAAAAAGTAGCAGTAGAAGTATTCGTCTCATAAGCAAAGTTGCGAACGACATTCAGTTATTTTCAAGATAACACCACAGGTTAAGATCATGATGCTAGGCAACAAAAGAGGCGTTCTGGGCTTTGGAAGTGTAATATTTGTCGGCCAGTAAGCGACCAAATATTGGTATAACACTCAGCAGATGTCAATTGGACTCCAAAAAACGCTCTTTTTTTCCCAAGTACCTGGAGTACTTTCAATGAGGCACATGAAATGGTGTGCCGTATCATTGCTTTTACTTCAAGTTCTTTGGGTACATGCTCAAGAACCGGTATACAGTGGCGTGGTAAGGGACACCGAAGGTCAGCCATTAGTTTTCGCAAGTATTCAGGTTGAAGGTACGCGCCGAGGCGTATTTACGGATCTAGATGGTAAGTTTTCATTGACGGCTCAACCTGGAGAAAAATTACAGATCAGCTACGTTGGGTATGAGTCAACAAGCATCATCTTAGGGCAGGTAGACATTCTGACTATCGTACTCGAATCCGCAGGACACCTACTTGAGGAGGTGGTAGTACGTCCGAAGGAAAATCCAGCCTGGAGAATTATTCGACAAGCGATTGCGAACAAATCACTTCACGACCCAGCACAGCTTGATGGCTACACTTACGATGCTTATCACAAAACCGTATTTAGCGTAGACAGCTTAGATTCTTCCATTCCAGAAAAACCCGCCAAAGAGAAAAAGCCTACACCTGCTCGAATTCGTCGGGACTCTCTACGAAAAGTGGCGTACGCCAAAGCAATGCGACGCCAAGAACTTTTCCTCAATGAAATGCACTTATGGGTAACCGAAACCCGAAGCCAACACGCCTACAGAGACCCCAACCAATACAAAGAAACGGTCTTGGCTACCCAGTCATCCATGCCCAACGATTTTACGGGCGGCATCAACCCCATCAACTTTCAACCCTTTGGCTTTTATCAGGAGGTCATCCGGATGGAGATCACCGACCAGAACTACGTCAACCCAATTAGCAAAGGCACCTTTGGCCACTATGCTTTCGAAATGGCTGACACCATTATTCATGCCACTGATACGACCTATATCATTCAGTTTGGGCCGTTGCCAAAGAAATCCTTTGTTGCGCTCAAAGGATTGTTATACATCAATACGGATGGCTATGCTATTGAAAATGTCATTGCTGAGCCCGCTGATACGACCCAGACTCTTCAATTTGTAATTCAACAACAAAGTGCTCGAGTTAATGGACGCTGGTTTCCTCAGCAACTCAATGCTGATTTGTTTTTGCAAATGGGAACCCCACAGGTATTCGTCGGCTACGGTTTTCGCAATCGCAGCATCCTTAGCAATGTGAGCCTTGAGGCACCATCGGCTAAACTCTTTAATCACTACCGAAAAGAAAATAATGGCACCAACCAGCCAGTGGTCGATAGCTTGAGATTACTACCACTAGAACAACGCGAAGCGAACACCTATGCCTATTGGGACTCACTGGAAATTCTGCGTCCTGCTTATCGTTTTTTGAAGAGCTACAATGGGATCATCAAGTTTCTGAGTAGTGGATTATGGACTGGAAGAACAATCGACTTAGTAGTACCCGATCTTTGGCGCGTAAATGCTTATGAGGGCAATCGTTTTGGAATAGGGTTAAAGACGAGTCCAAGCTTATCCCAACACTTTTCCCTATATGGATATACTGCTTACGGGCTACAAGACAAAAGCTGGAAATATGGTGGATCCGCCGAAGCACTTTTGTACCGTCAACGGGATCTGCGACTACGCTTTAGTTACTTCGATGACCTAGCTGCACCGGGAGACATAGATTACCTCTCATCGATTAATAATCCCTGGTCGAATTTCAGCGCACGCAACTTAGTGCTCAACCGATTGGATCGGCAAAAACAATGGCGTGCCGAAGTTATCTATCGTCCTCACCCAGCATGGCAACTCAATGCTTTTGGTAGCAGATTAGAGCGACAGTTGACGTATGCTTACAATTATGGAGAAACAGCTCCTGGTGATGGCCAAACGTATGAGCTTTACCAAAGTGGCTTTAGGGTGCGTTGGGCTCCCAAGGAGCAGCTCATTAAGATGGAGCAGGTAGAAGCGATCCTTTTCCCTACCTTTCCTATTCTCGACATCAATGCAGAACAGTTGCATTGGCAAGGTGAGCGTGGTCTCGTTCATCGCCTGAGCGCACGCCTTACCCATGAGCAACGCTGGAAATATCTAGGAACTACAGAACTTAGCATGCAAGCCGGTTGGCTTAGTGCTTCCGTTCCTTACCCCTTCTTGTTCCAGGCGCCTGGAAATGGCGGCAATGGTATTAGTGGTGGCGCAGTATTCAATACAGCGGGTGTTACTGAGTTTGGACAGGACTATTTTGCCTTCCTCTTCCTCACACACCGCTTCGGCCCTCTTCTGGGGCGACCGCGAAGCCGATATTTTCGCCCTGAGCTAAGGCTGGTTCAACAAGTCGGCTGGGGAGAATTGCGAACCCCATCCCTACATCAGGGAATTGAATTCTCTGATATGAGGCACACTTATCTGGAAAGTGGTGTTGGGCTAGACAATGTGCTCAGAATTCCATATTTCAAAGCACTGTACATTGGTCTGGGCGCTACCGTTTGGTACCGCTGGGGAGCTTATCATTTACCAACATTAAAGGAAAATGCCCGCTTTCAATTAACCTTAAACCTATCGGTGTAACTATTGGGTTCTACCAGTCTGCACTAACTGTGCTGAGTAGTGTAAAGAAATCTCCAGCATTGGGATCAACATAGAGATTATCCCAAAGTAAAGTCTCATCACTCATCAGATAAAAGATCCGGTAGTATCCTGGACTGAAATCCGAGACATCAATGGCGAAGGCCGACTGATTCACCGTATTGGTTTGGACGATATTCAAATCACTCACCTCATCGGCCGAATAGGTATCGTTGCTTAACTCTTGTTGGAAGTTGATGTCTGCATAATCCGTGGTAGCACTAGCAGCAAAAATCCAATATTGTCTTACTTGGAGGTTGGCACCTCCGAAATACTGAATATTGGCTGTGTTAATTGCTGGTACGGGATATATATCTACCTCGCCGGAAAAGGTGTTAGGGTTCCCTAGAGAACCTACAGGTGCCGCATTAAAGTCACGGGTTTGTAAGCCCGTAACAATTTCTAGCGCTAATTCCTGGGTATAGGGATCCACTACCATTTCATCATCCTGGCAGGTGGCAAAAAGAAGCGCAAAGGTCAACAGGAGGAAGAGGTGTTTCATGTTTTTCTATTTAGAAGGTGGCTTACGCCCCTCAATCACAGCCTCGATCGTTTTTCGGTCCAGCAGACCAAGTATTCGGCCGTAGTGATCCATAACGGGAAAGGCGTAAAGCTGGTATTTATCCAATTTTTCGGCGGCACGCAAGAGGTTTTCTTCTGGATGCAGGGCCTCCCATGCTGCTCGTCCTACGACTGCTGTTATTGCATCAGTGGTATATTCATCTAGCTCCTTACTCAAAAGGGCTGCCTTATCCGTTACCCCATGCGGGTGTTGCCATCCATCAAGCAATAGAATTGGCTGATCAGGCCAATGAGCAATTTCTTCCCGAATGGTCTGCAAAGAACAGTACGGAGAAAGATACAATCGGCGAAAATCAGGCGAGACGTAGTCCTTGACTAGCGCATTAGATAAGCGTTCCCGGCGTCGTTGCACCTGAATTTCCACCCAAGCCAGGATAAAGACAAAGATGGCTCCTACCCCGAAGACAATATCTCCAAAGTGCACTGCCGCGGCCATAAGCAGAGCCGCACCAAGCATACCAACCCGCCCAGCAATAATAGTGGCCTTTGTTCTTGAGAAGTATTTACTCAATACCGCTCGTAATACCCGCCCCCCATCTAACGGAAAGGCCGGAATAAGATTGAATACTCCCAATAGAAGGTTCAATAGAAAAAAGACTACGATCAGGTATTCCCAGGTGGCTGCGTCAAAGACAATGATGTTTCCTTGCGGATTAAGGAAAAATTGAAAAAGTAAGCTCAGGTTTTCGTTTCCGCTCCACCAGATGACGGGGAAAAGCATAGCCGCCAGTAAGAAATTCACCGCGGGCCCAGCCAATGCAATACTTACTTCTTGCCAGGGATCCTCCGGCATGCGTTCCAGAAAGGCTCCCCCGCCGATGGGATAGAGGACAATCTTCTGGGTATCGATATTCCAGCGTCGAGCTACCAGAGCATGGCCCAGTTCGTGCAGAAGAACCGCAAGAAAAACCGTACCCACCCAAATCAACAGCCACTGGAAGTTGTCCCAGCGAATACCGTTTCCCGGATCCCAGCTATCATACAGCAGCCATAGCCCCACTAGAACAAAGCTCCAGTGAAATTGCAAGGGTATACCTGCGATGCGGCCTAGCTGCCAACTACTTTTCATGTATTGTAGATGCGTTGGTGCGCGTTATTGGTGCGCTTTGCGTAAAACGTCAAGCTAGTTACGAAAGTTGTCGTTCTAACAAAAATGGGGATACAGATTTACGTGGATAGACTCAGATTTTTCATCCAAGTTTTCTCCTACAAATCTGCATCCCCAGTATATCAAACGGCGAATGCCGCTAATTTCTAGTGACTATGTGCTACAGGCTCTTCCATTGAAATATATGGCTGGCCACTCAACACACCGCGACTGATAACAATCTGCTGTACCTCACTAGTACCCTCGTAGATCTGAGTAATCTTCGCGTCGCGCATTAGGCGCTCTACGTGATACTCTTTAACGAAGCCATATCCACCGTGAATCTGTACCGCTTCTACCGTGTGCTTCATTGCCACTTCAGATGCGTACAGTTTAGCCATGGCACTGGCTTGATTGTAATCCATTCCTTGGTCCTTTAACCAAGCGGCACGGTATACCATCATCTTAGCTGCTTCAATATCCGTTGCCATTTGCGCTAGTTTAAACGCAATAGCCTGGTGCTTGGCAATTGGCTTACCGAAAGCTTCGCGCTCCTGCGCATAAGCTAGAGCTAGTTCGTAAGCGCCACCAGCGATACCCAAGGCCTGAGCAGCAATACCAATACGGCCACCAGAAAGGGTCTTCATCGCAAACTTGAAGCCAAAGCCATCTTCACCGATACGGTTTTCCTTAGGCACCTTCACGTCAGAATACATGATGGTGTGCGTATCTGAAGAACGAATTCCGAGTTTGTCTTCCTTAGCACCTACCGTTACACCATCCCAGCTAGTTTCCACGATAAATGCATTGATACCACGGTGCTTCAACTCTGGATTGGTTTGGGCTATAACCAAGTGCAGGCTTGAAGAACCACCGTTGGTGATCCAGTTTTTGGTACCATTAAGGAGATAGTGGTCGCCCATATCTACAGCTGTGGTGCGCTGCATAGTGGCATCACTACCTGCTTCTGGCTCACTCAAACAGAATGATCCAATCCACTCTCCAGTGGCTAGCTTTGGTAGGTACTTTCTTTTTTGCTCCTCCGTGCCGTAGGTTTCAAGTCCCCAGCAAACCAAAGAGTTATTGACAGACATCAATACGGAGCAGGAGTTGTCCACTTTCGACATTTCCTCCATCGCCAGCACATAGCTGAGCGTATCCATACCGCCTCCATCGTAATCTGGATCGACCATCATACCTAGAAAGCCGAGTTCACCCATCATACGCACTTGTTCCGTGGGGAACTCCATCTTGGAATCGCGCTCAATTACTCCAGGTTTTAACTCCTTCTGAGCAAACTCGCGGGCAGCTTCCCGTACGGCCAAGTGTTCTTCCGTTAATGAGAAATTCATAACTGTAGATAAATTTATGCTTGGTTTAATTTGGTTAATCTGTTTTCAATTGCGCGCAGGCGTTCCCGCTTTTGCACAATGACGGGCTCAACAGCACGTTCAGAACAATCTGTCAAAGCACATCGTTCACAAGTTCTGTTTACATCTCGAGCTTGGATAGCAGGGTCATCCAGCCACTTAATTTGACGTTTAACATCGGCATTAATCAATAGGCCGAGCGTAACACTAATGTTTCGCCCTTGTGCATATTGTCCGCCCAATCGGCTGCTATTCTCGCTCTGCCCAGGACGTGCCAGCGTTATGCATAGATACTCATCTTCCGTACCCAGAAAACGCGAGCGCTGGGCTCTTACAATTGTACTTACGTACTTACCATCTTTCTGCATTTCTGCTAAGTCCTGCAACAACGACAAGCTCACCCATCGGCGGCAATAGTGCTCCAAAATGGCGTTGCCGTGCGGGTGGTGCCGTTTGCTTAAATGCAGTTCACGATCTATTTCAAATTGGTCGTTCTCCGGCTCATGCAAGAAGCGCAAGAAGAACAACTTGGGCATATTAAAGAAACGAGGGATAATATTCGTCAGGCGATGGTAAAACATTTCTGGGCTAGCATCATAACTTTCCATGATGCTTACAAAAGCCTTCGCATCCCATTTCGGAGCATTGAAAAACTGCTCCAGTTTTTTGATGAATGGATTCAATGGCAAGTGCAGTGCTACTGAGAAATAAGTAGCATAAGCATGGTTGAGCACTTCCTCAAAAACTCTTGGCCGAAGAATACTCGAAGTGTAAGAACGATCCTTGAGTTTCAGTACATGAAAACCAATCTCCTTTCCGAACTGAAATGATTGCTGCATCGACGAAAGCTTACTTGTCAGTAGCAGCTGTCGGTCTTGCGGTAGGAACACAGAGCGTAGACCATCCATCTCCGGATAGGCATCCAAGCCACCCGGCACCACCTCATAGTCATACTTGTCTTCTAGGATATTTGCTAGCAACTGCGGCGAGAATGGACGATTGCCCGGTAGCTGATGCTCCTCAACAAAAGCGGTCGCTGCATCTTCAATGTGCTGGAAGTAGTTATTATTAAGCTCCAAAAATGCCCGTAATGCAGCAAAAAAGAAGTTCTCTTCCCGTAAGGCATATGACCGTGACAATTCTAGCAGAGTAGAGATAAAAGCACCAACTCGCAGTGGTGCACTCGCGATGATCTCGGCTACCTTACCCAACTCAATACCGAATAGGTCTAGCGGTAATTCATTGAGGAAGTTAGATTGCAAGAGTTCTTTGACAGGAGCCAGATTGGGGCCCATTTCTGTGCTCAGTAATTCTTCCTCCTCGACCTCCAACGTTGAAGCTAAAACCGTAATCTTATCAGCCTTGGGAAACTTCTTCCCTTTCTCAATTTCATTCAAGTAAGAAACCGACATACCGGTAGCCTTAGCCAATTCGGCGAAGCTCAAACGCTTCTGCTGACGTAATTGCTTGATTTTAAGTCCAAAAATTATTCGCTGGTAGGGTATTTTTCCATTCATACTCCACAAAAATACGCCCTTTTTAGCGAATATTCGCTGCTATTTCACATAATAATTAGCCTCGCTGATCCAGATACCAAACGAAATCTGTTTTCTTTGCAGTGAATTCCAGATTTACCGTAACCAACTCCGACTTTTCGACCCCAACCAGTTTGTATGCAAGTTGATTATCAAGCACGCTCCCACGAATTTTCACAACAGGCAAAATCGCTTACCCAGCGCTATGAGCAGTTGGGTTGGATACGATTAATTGCCTTCCTTACCCTGCTGGCGATTATCATCCTTGGTTGGCGAGAAACACCTTGGTGGTCCGGGGCGCTTATTACTGGCTTAGGCATCTTTGCCTTTGCTCGTTTGATTAAGTGGCACGGCAGAATTCAGGCGCAAGCCTTGCACCTCCAACACTTGGCTCAAGTGAATGAAGCGGAACGCAAAGGCCAGGAACACGACTTCAGCTCATTCCCAGACGGAGAAACCTTCATCGACGCGCAGCATCCCTACAGTTACGACTTTGATATCTTCGGGCCTTTTTCGCTGTTCCAGATGATGAACCGGGCCAGCACGCTGATCGGGCAAACGCGTTTAGCAGAGTGGTTGAAAACCGTGGCGTCTCCCGCTACAATAACAGAACGACAGGAAGCGGTACAGGAACTAGCTACGCAAACAGACTGGCAACATGAGTTGCGGGCCTACGGGGCAGCACTCTCAGAAGAATCCGGACAGATCGAACGACTCTTCCGCTGGTTAGAAGAACCTTATGTCGTCTTGGGCCGGCCGAGGCGAAAGGCAGCCTTGTGGGTTGCCCCCATACTGTTTGTTATCGCAATGGTTTTGTGGATTAAAATACTTCCTTGGTTTTTGGCCCTGCTATTGCTGATTCCTGCTGGACTTTGGCTTCGCAGCAGCTTGGAGGAAGTACAGAAGATGCATAACCAGACGGGCAAAGTGGCGGACACCTTACGCAAGTACGCTCAGCTTATTCGTCACATCGAAGGAGCTGAATTTAAGACCAGTCGCCTGCAGCAACTGCAACAAGTATTCACAGCTGGTGAAGAACAAGCATCAAGAGCTATCGACCGCCTGGCCTACCGGGTAAGCCAGTTGGATGTACGTTATAATGCCTTCGTCTTTCTTCTAGAATTTTCAGTGGTATGGGATTTGCAACAAGCCTACCGCATGGACCTTTGGAAAGACAAGCACAAAGCACAGCTTCCGCTTTGGTTTGAAGCTTTGGCCGAGCTAGAAGCCTTGGTAAGCTTTGGAAACCTCTACCTCAAAAATACCGACTGGAGCTTCCCTATTGTACAAGAAGAGCGCCAACTTTCTGCCAAGAGCTTGGGGCACCCATTAATCCCTGCCGACAAACGGGTAGCAAATGATATCAGCATGCCTACAGAAGGGCACATGCACCTGCTTACCGGCTCTAATATGGCTGGAAAAAGTACCTGGCTTCGGACGGTAGGAATCAATATTGTTCTGGCCTTAGCCGGAGCTCCGGTTTGCGCTAAGGAGCTACAGCTTCCTCCTTTACAGGTTTACACCAGCATGCGCACACAGGATGCCTTGCACGAAAGTACCTCTAGTTTTTATGCTGAACTGAAGCGCCTGAAGTTTATCATTGAAGCCGTTGAGGATCCGAGTATAACCGATGGTATACCCGTTTTCTTCCTCCTCGATGAAATTCTCAAAGGCACCAACTCGCGAGACCGGCATACCGGAGCAAAAGCCTTGATTCGACAGCTCATCGCTAGCCGAGGGGCAGGCTTAATTGCTACACACGACCTGGAACTAGGTGCTTTAGAAGCCGAAGCTGAAGGACGGATCGAAAACTGGGCCATCGAAGTAGACATTAAGGATGGTCAGTTATTTTTTGACTACAAGCTAAAGCGCGGCGTCAGTCAGAGCTTTAATGCTACGCTCCTCATGCAACAGATGGGAATTAAGGTTTAGTAGAAGATTCGAGCCCTCACATCGAAAATTGAGACTACTTCCAGGCGTTTAGGCTTATACTGAATAGTAATAACCTAAGCCTTTATACTACATGTCATCATTGGATCTTCGCATTGAAGATATTCTTGAAACAGCTGTCTATGAACTAGATACTGTTATTAGTCAAGAACACGCAGATCAAATTGTAGAACTACTACGCACCAAAGACAAAAGGAAATTAGACGATCGGGAGATCAGAAGCCGTTTGGCACTTTGGTACAAAGAAAGAACGCTAAGAAACCGAAGAATCAACTTTCGCAAGCTTGATTTCGATTATACCATCGAGTGTGCCGCCAAGCTAGAAACAGTCACTCTAGAGGAAAAGCGCAGCATCCGTCGAGTAGATCTACCTTACTGCAATCAAGAAATTCCTACCGCACCACATGAAGACCTTTGGGCGAAAGCCCCACTAAAAGACTTCCGAGAAGAGGAGATTTCATGGGTGAGAAGTGGAAGCCACCGTGTAGAAGACTGCCATAAGTGTCATCGAACTGGTGAGGTCAGGTGTAAACGCTGCAATGGTTCTGGCGATGAAGAAGATCGCTGCATGCGGTGCCACGGAAGCGGTAGAATCGACAAGATTGGAAGTACGCGTGGTAGTGAAACACGCACCTGCACAAGGTGTCGCGGTCGGGGAACAACCACCAGCAGGTGTAATCGATGCCGAGGCACTGGAGATGTCACTTGTCCAACCTGCGACGGCGAAAGAATCCTCTTTACTTATGAAGAGATCGTGGCTAAGACTGATCTTCAGTCGGAACAGAAGCTCGTTTCAAACCTGGAGCACCTTAACGTGAAATGGCTACCTCCGTCTTCACTCATCAAGCTAGACCACAGCAGTTTCCCTACTCCTGAAATAACCCCGGAGACTACCTCAATAGAAGTAGGAAAACAATATCAGCTGAGATTTTTCGACGTTCACCAGATCAAGTTTTGGCACAAGGAAGAAAGAGAAATCCTCCTCCTTGACAAAGAAGTATACCCCATTGACGGAAGCTACCTTCGCGACTGGAGAAGCATCATCTACCTTGGTGTAGGACTAATATCCTTAGTCGTTGTGCTCTACCTGTTGATTAACTATCTAAACAGTTAAGTAACAGCTCACGCACTACCGAGAATACAGCAGCTTTAGTGCCTGACGCTTTCCTGCTTGTTCCAACTGTACTATGTACATACCATTAGGTGTCCCTTCTGGTAAAACGATGTCAATCATCCCTGCATCAACCTGTGGGGTAAAGCTGGTATTCCAGATCAATTGTCCCTGCAGATTAACGATTCGCACGGCACTTGCACTGCTATTTAACCCTTCCCAACGAAGTTGGGTGAAACCATTCGTAGGATTTGGCGACAAGCGGAGACTGGCTCCCCATACCGGTTCATCAGCATTTACGAGCGGAGCACTAACCAAAGAGTCCAGCGGGTACGTAAGAATAGAACGAGCAAAGCTACCAGCCACCAATTCATTGGTGACAAAGTCGACTTCTAGGTCCCTTACTGCAATCAGCGGCATATTCTCACCAAGGCGTTGCCAGCTGTCACCAGCAGTTCGGGTACCATAAACCCCACCATCAGAAGCCACAAATATGAGACTGTCACCCGTTCCAGGATAAACGTAGATATCATTAACAGCTAGGTCTGGTAAGTCACCGGCAATGTTAGTCCAGGTGCTCCCTCTGTCATCAGATCGAAACACCAGAGCGCTAAAGTCATAGTCTTTATACGCAGACATCGTAACATAGACTTTGTCCGTATCATCAGGCGAAGCCTTCACCGAAGAGATATAACGATCTGGCAAGCCTGCATTAATTGACGTCCAAGCTAAGTCTTCGCCGCGCCAAACATTACCATCCGTTGTTCCAACGAATAGCAATCCCTGCTCTAATGGTGACTCATCGATACTGGTAATAGAGTGATAGCGCGGGTGCAGGACAAGACCATCCGTAAGATCTTCACTGATTGGCTCATACAATGGATCGGTACTATCAAAGCCCTGGTATACGCGATAGGTTCCAGTGTACAACACATCAGGGTCATGGGGGCTGAGTATATACTGCATATCCCAATTGCGCCGGTCATTACCCATGATTCCATTTCGAGCGCCGCTCCAACTCTCCCCATCATCTAAGGTGACAACAATGCCACCGTTCTGGGTTTCCGCAAAGAAATGCCCATCATTAAAGGGGTGGAAGCGCATCTGGAATCCATCGCCACCATAAATCCGAGGCCATTCTTCTGCTAGGTTATCCCCGCCAGTACTACCATTATCTTGAGCACCACCGTAGACGGTACCCGGACGATGTGGGTTGACTGCTACACGATAGAATTGAGTCGTTGGAATATTCTCCAGGTCACTCCAATCCGCCATATCATTTTCGCCTTTATACAAGCCTCCATCTGTAGCTAAAATGGCTGCCCCGGCACTGTTCCATTGTAGGTCATGCTTATCTGCATGAACAGAATACTCAAACCATGGCGGTGTGGAGCGCGCCCAATTTTGGCCACCATCAGGGCTTCGCCACAGATCCACCCCTAGAATGTAGATATCATCTGGATTCTCTGGATGAACACGCACTTTGCCAAAGTACCATCCAAAACCACCAAGAGCACTTGGCGAGATAGGATTAACGCTAGCTGTATCCAACACACCTTCCCAAGTAAGGCCACCATCCATAGTTTCGAAAACATCGAGCAATTGGCTGTTCGTTCCCACGTAGGCGGCGTACAAATGCAATGGATCCTGCTGGGTCATGGTCAGGCCAATACGGCCTTGTTCATCGGTAGGTAAACCACCACCTAATTCGGTCCAGTTGTCTCCACCGTCAACCGACTTAAAGACTTTTGCATTGGGGCCATTAACAATTGATTCCTGATTGTTTCGAATGCGATCCCAAGAGGATGCGTAGAGTATATCTGGATTTTGATGATCCATGACCATATCTATGATACCCGCTTGCTCACTAGCGAAGAGTACTTGCTCCCAGTTTTGGCCACCATCGGTAGTGCGGTAGAGCCCCCGTGCATCGTCGCGCTCAAATGGCGCTCCCATAGCAGCAGCATAAATGATATCACCGTTAGTTGGGTGTACACGAATCTGCGTGATAATATTCAAGCCACCCCAGCCAATATTCTCCCAAGTATCACCACCATCCGTCGAACGATAGATACCATCGCCAACGATGAAGTTGCTACTAATATTCGGATCACCGGTACCAACGTAAATGGTATTCGGGTCGGAGGGGTCAAAGGTGATATCGCCGATACAGAGGAACGTCTGCTGATCAAAAATGGGATCCCAGTTTTGGCCACCATCGGTAGTACGCCAAACACCACCTCGGGAAAATCCGACTAGCATCGTGTCATCATCATCCGGATGGACCGCGAACGTATTAATTCGCGCGCCGATGTTTGCAGGACCGCGTGTTTCCCAGTCTAATTCAAAACCAGGCCAATCACCACGTTGCAACTCAGCCATCTTGGCTTCAGCGAGTCCTCGTGCATGTTTCTTATAACTGATTTGCCCATCGGGCCACCCCTTAGCCAGAAAGGCTTCTTCAGCCGGCTTGATGGTTGCTGGGTCTAAATCTCCTGAAAGTGGATGAGTTGCCTCTTGCTTACAAGACCATAAGCTTAGGCATAGGAAGAGCACGGGAAAGTAGTAGCACTTTTTCATTACTAGTCAAAAATTTGAGCGGATGTGTAAGGATTGTTATCCGTAAAACTATTGTAGCATTAAAGTTCATGATTTTCCGTGGAAACAATTGTTAAGTAGTTGGCAAAACGCACATTACCAGATTCTTAAAAAAATCCACGCCTAAGCATTGCTTCTTTTTAAGCAAATACTTACCTTTGCGGTCGCTAAAAAGCCAAGTAAACAGTTATTTGGTGTTAGCGTCAACATATATAGTCGCCCATGCTAAGGCTTTGGCGACGAAACGGCGTGGTAGCTCAGCTGGTTAGAGCGCGTGATTCATAATCCCGAGGTCGGCGGTTCAAGCCCGCCCCACGCTACTAAAAGGTCTGGACATTAGTTCAGGCCTTTTTTCATTTCTAGAAGGATAGTAAACAAAAAACATAGGTCCCTTGCCTGAGTCAGCAATTTATTGAGCATCCTTCTCTCCCCCTTCATCGCATTAGCAGCGCCTCATTACTTCGTTAAATGGCATGTTCTTTTCTCAACAAATGCCTAACTTCCTGATAACACTACACATATAAGTGATTATCAAAGCGGGTTTTACACCAAAAACATCGGTACGTTTTGCTAAACACCACAAAAGGAAAGAACAATGGGAAACTCACCTGCTAGTCAACCGATATCTCTTCCAGATACTGGATTTGTCCCTTTGAAGGCCATTCAGGAGCATACGCGAGACGACAATACCCCCTCCCATTATCAGGCAAAATTTAGCATTGCCAAACTAATCGAGGAACTAAAAGGCAAAAGCCAGGAGTTGCAGAACAGCACGTTAACCCAGACCATCGAACAATTAGAAAGAGCGCAAGAGAAGTTTCAGAACTCAACAGAAAGCTGGGATGAGCTTTGCAAACAAGAGGAGGTCGAAACGCTAATGGTCCATATTTTTCCATCTTTTTTCTTTTCCGGACAAATGGGCTTTGTCAAAGCTCCTTTTGAACGGTATGTATTCCGATTCCAAACGGAAGCACTACAAGAGTTACAGACGGATGACCAATGGGAAATGAAGGTCGATCCGAAGAAATTTATGGCGGTGGATATGCAGACGATTCTCATGGCTGGCACCGCTATCCTTAATCGATTTTACAAGCAAGAAGTAAACGTTTTTGCCGGCGAAGGAATGGTCATTAGAGATCGGGACACTAAAATAGAAAAGCACTATCGCTTTGATGTACAACTAGACTACCTGAAGGTTAAGCTCCTAAAGCCACTCAAAAAACTAAGCAAAAAGCAGATCCATAAACTGCTAAACAACTTATACGACAAGGAACTGTGGCTGGAATACATCCCACCAGCGAACTTCCTTTTTGAGGGCTTCGTTATAGGGCTTATCTCAGACACAACTCAGGCAGAGATTCTTTCCACTATGAAAGAGATGGCTGCCAATGAGGGCGGGAAAAGTGACCATGAAGATGATCTCAACTATTTGCAACTATTAGCCCGGTCTTACCTGGACATGCCTGAGTTAGCATTTGGCACATTGCAAACTCTTTATCGGCCCTATGTCGAGAGTCTATCCTGGTCGCTGTTGCGTAAGTATGACGGGCTCATGGTTCGACAAGCACTGGCTGACCCCCAAAGTGCATATGGCTCCGTGATGCAGTCTGAAAAAGCTATTGTTGTCGAAGATCTCGAAAAGCAAGAGCAACTTTGCGCGCTCGAACAGGCCATTATGAAAAAAGGAATACGGAGTCTTTTGCTGGCCCCGCTCAAGGATGAAGAAGACAAAATAATTAGCATATTCGAATTAGGCTCTCCCTATCCATATCGTTTCAGCCAGGTCACACTATTGCAATTAGAAGAGTTCATCTCGCTGATCGCAATGGGGTCAAATAAGTTTATTTCCGAAATGGAAAACTCTATTAGCCTGACGATGCAGCAAGAGTTTACCTCAATCCACCCTAGCGTGGAATGGAAGTTTCGAGACGTAGCCAGTAAGTGCTTCTGGGAAAGAAGAATTGAACAACAACAAAGCACTCCCGATCCGATCGTCTTCAAAGACGTCTACCCGCTCTATGGTCAAGCTGATATCGTCAGCTCTTCCAAACAACGCAATGAATCTATTCAGGCGGACCTTATTGATAATCTTGAACGGATACTCCAAGTACTGGTTAGCTGTAGAGAAGCGGTACACTTTCATTTACTGGACATTTATGCAGAGAAAGTAAAAGGTCATTCGCAGAGGCTGAAGCAAGGAGAGATGGCCTCGAGCGATGAATCTATTATCGTAGAATTACTCACCAAACACATCCACCCCTTACTCCGGCAGTTAAGATTTCGTTTTCCGCAACTGCCTCAGCAAATGCTCGACGAGTACTTTGACTATCTCGATGCAGATCTAGACATTGTTTATCGTTCGCGAAAGGCATACGAAGACAGTGTTACTCAACTTAACTCGGCTATCAGCCACTTCTTGCTCCAGGAAGAAGAAAAAATGCAGGAGATCCTTCCACACTACTTCGAGAAATTCCAAACCGATGGCGTGGAGTACAATCTATACCTGGGTCAATCCCTACTGGAAAACGGAGAGTTTCACGACTTTTACCTTCGTGATTTTCGCCTTTGGCAAATGATTCTTATGTGTCAAATGACTCGCCTGGTAGAAGAGGAATCAAAGAAGATGCCTGTGCCACTAGCCACTGCTCAATTGGTATTTGTTTTTAACAGCGCTTTGAGCATTCGATTTGAAATGGATGAAAAACAATTCGATGTAGACGGCGCTTACAACATCCGTTATGAGATCATCAAGAAACGCATTGACAAAGCCTACATCAAAGGAACAAATGAGCGCCTAACACAAGCTGGAAAAATTGCCATCGTGTGGCTACAAGACAAAGACCGGCAGGAGTACCAGGAATACCTGGACCACCTTGTTCTAAAGGGTTATATCCATCCAGATATTGAGGATTTTGAGTTGGAAAAAATGCAAGGAGTGGAGGGCTTAAAGGCAATACGGGTAACTGTAACCTAAGTGGAGTATAGCCTTTGACGTATTGCGCCAGTACAACTCTTTCCCAATAAGCTTTAGTATCTTGTAGGAATAAGCCTCCTACCAAGACATTCCTTTACAACACCCATTTTAGTATGAAAAACATCAACCGTCGCAGATGGCTACAGACTGCTAGTATTGCAGGTTTGGCCGCAGCCTTTTCTCCAAGCACCGTCCTCGGACAAGAACGACCCTTAATTGCCGAAACGAACCCTAGTTATGACTATGCTAAACTCAATTCCAATGAGAATCCGTTTGGACCTTCAGCAAAGGTAAGACAAGCAATGATCGATGCTTTTGACATGGGGTGCAGATACCCGTATGGAAAGATGAATGAGTTGGCTGAGATGCTTGCCAAGAAAGAAGGTGTAAGTCGAGACCACATTGTAATGGCTGCAGGCTCCACAGAAGGCTTAAAAGCAACTGGCCTGACTTACGGTGCAAATGGTGGAGAAATCATCACTGCAGATCCCGTCTATAAGTCATTACTCACTTACGCTGAACAGAATGGTGCCTATATCAATCGAGTGGGCCTAACAAAAGACATGGGGCATGACTTAGAGGAAATGGAGCGACGGATTAGCTCGCGCACATCTTTGATCTTCCTATGCAACCCCAACAACCCATCTGGAACTTTGATTCCGAAACAAGAGCTATTGGATTTCTGCAACACCGCCTCTGATCGTACAATTGTCTTTTCGGATGAAGCATATTATGATTACATCACGGAGCCAGACTACCCTTCGATGGTAGCGCTTGTGAAGCAAGGCAAAAACGTGATTGTCTCTCGTACTTTCTCCAAAGTATATGGACTGGCTGGACTACGTGTTGGTTATTTGGTAGCTAGGCCAGATATCGCCCAACGCGTTCGCGAAAACGTAATGGCTAAAGCCAATATGATGGCCATTATTGGAGCCATGGCAGCTATGGATGATCAGGAATTTTACAACATGAGCCTCCGTAAAAACAAGGAAGCAAAAGATCATATCTATAGCGTGCTCGACGAAATGGGACTTAGATATGTTCCTTCTCACACCAACTTTGTCTTCTTCCATACTGGCCGAGACATCCAGACCTTGATCCCACAAATGCGCGCGAAGAATGTTGCTATTGGACGTCCATTCCCACCACTCAATGATTGGTGTCGAATCAGTACCGGGACCATGCCAGATGTGGAACAATTTGGTGTAGCACTACGCAAAGTATTGGGCTAAGGCGCAGCACCCTCACTACAACATATAGTAGGCATTAAACTAGTACGTAGCCTAAGCCAGATTGGTTTAGGCTACTAGAATATTGTCGCTTGATTGTTGAGACAGGGTGAAGACAAAGACGGTGCCACCGTTGCTACCCGCCTCTACGTAGATATCCCCTTGGTGCATCTTGACTACCTTCTTGCAAATGGCCAGGCCGATGCCGGTTCCTGGAGCAAGTTCTTCGCTCAAGCGCTGGAAAGGCAAAAAGATTTTCTCGCGGTAAGGTTCTTCAATCCCAATTCCATTATCCGCAAAACGGAAGTGCCATTGGCCCTCCTTCTCGGTACAGGAAATGCGAATTTCAGGCGCCGCTTCACTCCTGAATTTGATCGCGTTGGAAGCCAGATTTTGAAACAACTGGATGAAGGCCGTCTTATTGCCAAAGACCGTAGGTAAGGGTTCGCAGATGATTTGCGCACCGTGGTCCTGTATTTCCTTTCTTAGGTGCAGTTTCACCAGATCGAGCACTTCATTTAAATCTATATCGGCGAAGTACTCGCTGCTGCGTCCAACTCTGGCATAATCCAATAGCGCCCGGATCACCTTGTCCATTTGAAAGGTACCCGCGATTATGATGTCTACATATTCGTTGGCCTCGTCATCCCATTCATTCTGGTACTGCTCTTTCAGAATTTGCGCAAAACTCGAAATGGTCCGCAAAGGGCTTTTTAAATCGTGGGAAACGATATACGAAAACTGCTGTAGCTCTTTATACGACAACTCAAGTTTACGGAGGTTTTCTTTTAGCAGAGCAGTATTATTTTCAATGATTTTTTTCTGCTCAGAAAGCTTAGCATTAGCCGCTCTGGTAATCGCTTGATTCTGCTCAAGATCGCTAATCGTTGCGTTAAGGATATTGATGGCAATCGACTTATCTTTTTCAATCCTCCGCAGCCTGAAGTCTTGTCGTTCCAGTTCTTTTTGTAGGATTTGCCGCTCCTTTTCACTGAGTGAATTGAGGGAATCCACCAATTCCATGATCTTGCTTAGTGCCATTGCTACTTCTCTTTAAGAATCACTAATGAACACGTCTCATTATGGAATTCGCAACTACCTTTCCCGCTATCGCCAAACTCACCGTAGGTAAGTAACCCAACCATGGGTTTTGCCCACTGCTCGTGAATACCCTTGACTTCATCTTCCAGCATCGGGCCAAAAGCGCCGTGGCGGCCTTTGCAGGAAAAAAGAATCAAAGCATCAGCTTCCGGGAAGTCCTTTTGTAGTAGACTAAATTCACTTATGGTTTGCTCAATTACTTCAAAACCTGGAGAGTTAGAAAAACAGAACTGTTCACCCTCTTCTACGCCGGCAGCCAAGGTAATGGACCGACTATCCTTATCCACCAACATCGGTGAACGCAGCACAGAATAACCTTCTTTTCGCAGTAATTGTAGTGGGTAGTTGGTTTGAATAGTGACCAGCTGATCTATTTTGTTTTGGCTTTCAGAAAAACCAAAATAGCGGATAAAGACATCATAGGCAGGCTCACCATTGATCTCGTAAATCACATTCCCTTCACACTTAGTAATAGTGTTGATCCCGCCAACAGGTTTCCAACCACTAATGGCCAGGCCCTTCAATAGTACCTTATCGGTATCAATTGCCAACATTGCCAGCCCATTGCCAGAGGCAAGTTTGCTGCTAAAAGCAATCGTTTCTTTAAGTTCTAAATCATCACCCGCCAGACCACCATAAATCGGTAAATTTTCTCCTGCTCCGTCTTGTAGACCGTTAATGATCGATTCGGCATTGACCGTTAATCCACCAGATAAAATCAATAGTGCTGGGTTCTTGAATTGCTTCTTTGCCCGCTCTCCCAAGGCATAGGCCTTCTCATATACATTGTCTACCTGGTGCTCGAGGGTTTCTACCAGGTAAGTGTCACGAGCTAAATCCAACAGTAAAACAGCAATGGAATCTTCATATAAACAATCATCAACAATTTCTCCAGCAGTTGTACATCCAATAAGATCGATATCATGCTCCGTGAAAAGAGCTCGGATGCGGTCTAAATCATGCTGTACCGAACAGAACACCATCGCTAGCGTAGGCGTTGCCGCTGCACTCACCTTTTCGAGGGCTCGTTCTAATTCTGTGGCATCACGACAGAGAAAGGAATGGGTCCACATAAGTAGTTTTTTAGATCATGACGATTCAACGTAGGGTACCAGTAATCATCTCATTATTTACGAATCGCTCCTTTCTACTACTGGATAGCTTAGGCAATAGGCACAAACCTACACCTCCAAGAGAATGCGATAAACACGCAACAGCAAAAGAAGAAGATTCAGATGATTAACGGGGCTCTCTCCACAAATTAATCAATTTGACAAGCAATGTCAGGGATTGATTCTTGTTTTTTACGGGTGCTCTCCTTTATCATGTGCAGAGAGCTACACAAACAATCATTCTCTTATACGGCGAGGAAAGGGATAAGTTTTGTTTACACTTAGACTTACTGTATGGTAGTTGCAAAGGATAGCAAATCAGCTTCTCCAAAAGCAGGGGCCATCAATTGCATACCGAGTGGCAAACCAGTGCTTCCATGCGTACCACTTGGCAGGCTAATTGCAGGAATACCCGCCATATTCGCCGCCACAGTATAAATATCGGAGAGATACATAGCAACTGGATCATCCAAACTTTCGCCCAACGGCCATGCAGGCGTAGGGGTGGCCGGAAGGCAAATGAAGTCGTAGTCTACAAAAATGCCATTTAACTGCTCTACCAACAACCGACGTACTTTTTGAGCGCGGGCATAGTAGGCATCATAATAACCAGCACTTAGCACAAACGTACCTAACATGATACGCCGTTTCACTTCTGTACCAAAACCTTCGGTACGAGACTTCTGATACGTTTCCAGCAGGTTCTCAGACTCGTCGCTGCGATGACCGTAGCGAATGCCATCGTAGCGAGATAGATTACTGGACGCCTCGGCGGTAGTGAGTACGTAGTAAGCGGAAATGATATAATCCAATAGATCGAACTCTACTGCCTCAACTTCGTGCCCTGCAGCCTTAAGGCTATCGAGAAAAGATTGCGCATTGGCTCTCACTTCTTCATCAAGTCCGGGATGCTCTAAAGCAGGTCGGATATAAGCCACCTTGGATGGCTTACCATCATTCTTTAGGGTACTATAAGCAGGGACGGCTTCCGTACTAGCTGTACTATCAAAGTCATCAGCACCTGCCATTATTTCCAATAACAATGCTGCATCAGCAACACTATTGCTCAGCACACCAATTTGATCAAAAGAGGAACCGTACGCCAATAGGCCATGCCGAGAAATACGCCCGTAGGTAGGCTTCAAACCAATCACACCACACAGTGCAGCAGGCTGGCGAACTGACCCACCCGTATCACTACCAAGAGCCACCAGGCAAGTATCCGCTTGAACGGCAACTGCCGCGGCCCCAGAAGAACCGCCAGGAATACGCTCTGGATCAGCTGCATTTCGAGTAGGTCCGTAATAGGAAGTCTCATTGGTGGAGCCCATTGCGAATTCATCACAATTAGTCCGGCCAATGATAATTGCGTCTTCCGCTAACAATCGCTGAACAGCGGTAGCAGAAAAAAGCGAAGTGAAACCATCTAGGATCTTTGAACCTGCGGTTACTTTATGATCCTGATAGCAAATCACATCTTTGATGGAAACCACCAAGCCCGCAAGGCGCCCCAATTCTTCACCATTTTGTCGGCGTTCATCTTGGGATTTTGCGATGGCTAAGGCTTCTTCTGCCCAAACTTCCACATAGATATTAAGCTCCTTGCTGGCTTCTATTCGATCTAAATAGTTCTGCACCACATCTACTGTAGTACAAGTGCCATCAATCAGCTGTGATTTTACCTCTTGATATGTCGAATACTTGGGCATGGGAATCTTCTTATGACAAGCGTTCAATTAGAGCTTCTACCGTTAATTGCTCTTGTTCGCCGGTCTCCATATTCTTTAGCGCTAACTGTCCCGTCTCCATTTCATTATCTCCAATCAAGACAACGAACGGTACTTGACGATCATTAGCGTATTTCATTTGCTTTTTCATCTTAACCGGATCCGGGTATAGATCGGCATTGATGCCTGCTGCCCGAAGTTGATTCAAACAACGAAAAGCATAACGATGACTAGCATCATCAAAGCTGACGAAGAGCACCTTTAAGGCTGCACTATCTTCCGCCGGGAAAAGTTGTAATTCTTCTAACACATCATAGATGCGCTCTGCACCGAAGGAAACGCCCACTCCGGGCATGTTCTTCAAGCCGAACACACTGGTCAGGTCTGCATAGCGGCCACCGCCACCTATACTTCCCATCTTCACATCAGGATGTGCTTCGGTATCTACATTCACCTCAAAAATGCAACCGGTGTAGTAGTTAAGTCCGGGAGCCAGCGTAACATCAAATTGTAATTGATTCTGGAATTCATAGCCTTCCAGATATTCCATTACCGTTTTGATTTCGGCAACACCTTCCTGGCCTGTTTCACTGCCATCTAAAGCGGTAGCCAATGCATCAACGTCTTTGATTTCTAGAATAGAAGTAATGCGCTCGATAGCAGCATCGCCGATACCGCGATTACTCAATTCATTCTTAACGCCATCTAAGCCGATCTTGTCTAATTTATCAATAGCGACCGTCATCGTAACCATTTGCTTAGCAATGCCTGCAACTTCGGCTATACCAGCAAGGATCTTGCGGTTATTGATTCGGGTAATGGTCTTGACGCCAAGCTTGCCGAAGACTTCATCGTAGATCTGCACCAATTCTGCCTCATAGCTCAATGAGCTAGAACCTACCACATCTACATCACACTGATAAAATTCCTGGTAGCGACCCTTCTGTGGGCGATCCGCTCGCCATACCGGCTGAATTTGGTAACGCTTAAACGGGAACGACAAATCGTTCTGGCACATCACCACAAAGCGGGCAAATGGCACGGTAAGGTCGTAGCGCAATCCTCGCTTGGAAATGCTTGGGATCAATTTATTGGAATCACCCGCTTCAAGCGCTGCGGCATCTGCCTTCTTCAGGAAGTCGCCATTGTTAAGCACCTTGAAAAGGAGTCGATCTCCTTCCTCCCCATACTTGCCGGTAAGCGTACTCAAATTCTCCATCACCGGTGTTTCAATAGCCTGATAGCCGTACTTCACGAAGACAGAACGGATGGTATCGAAAATATAGTTACGACGGTTTACCTGCTGTGGCAAAAAGTCGCGGGTTCCTTTTGGAATACTAGGTTTCATAATAAATCAAGATTACCCGACTAGGCAGAAGCTTCGTCGGGTGAGATCAAAATCAAAATGGAACTAGGTCACATTTTGAATGAGTGGTTAGGGCATTGAAAAGAATAGTGCGACTTAGACATGGCCCGCACATCGGCAACCAATTTTAGATCACGCTGGTAAACTGCTTTAGGAAACGTACATCGTTTTCAAACATCAAGCGGATGTCGGTGATATTGTGCAACAACATGGCTTGGCGCTCGATTCCCATACCGAAAGCATAGCCTGTGTATTTCTCAGGGTCAATGCCACATTCGATTAGAACGTTCGGATCGACCATTCCACAACCTAAGATTTCTAACCAGCCAGTACCTTTGGTAATGCTGTAATCATGCTCAGTTTCCAAGCCCCACCAAACGTCCATTTCGGCGCTAGGCTCCGTAAACGGGAAATAGGATGGACGCAAGCGAATCTTAGCAGCACCATACATCTCTTTCGCAAAATAGTACAGTGTCTGTTGCATATCCGCCCAGGATACCTTCTCGTCGATGTACAATCCTTCTACTTGATGGAATTGTGCATGAGAACGAGCTGAAATCGTTTCGTTCCGGTAAACACGCCCCGGAGCAATGATCCGAATAGGTGGTGTTTGGCTCTTCATGGTACGTGCCTGTACCGAGCTGGTATGTGTCCGTAGTAAACGTGCGCCACTACCAGGTGCATAACCCTTGAGGTAGTAGGTGTCCTGCATATCACGTGCCGGGTGGTCTTCCGGTGTATTCAGTGCCGTGAAGTTGTGCCAATCATCTTCAATTTCTGGGCCCTCAGCTACGACAAAGCCGATACGCTCAAAGATGCTGACAATGCGATTCATAGTAGCAGAGATCGGATGGCGAGACCCCAAGCCGAGAGGTTCACCAGGAGCCGTTAGGTCAATTTCGCTCACTGCCGACTCTTCGGCAGCAGATTCGAGCTTAGCCTTTAACTCTGCAAACTTAGCTTCTGCTGTTTGCTTGGCTTCATTGACCAACTGGCCGTATTCTTTCTTACGCTCATTGACGACATTACGAATCTCGCCCATGAGTGGCTTGAGCTGATTTTTACCCCCTAGGAAGCGAATGCGGAACTGTTCAAGCTCCTCTACACTTGACGGTGCGGCCTCCTTGATGGCGCCAATCATCTCTCGTACTTTATCGAATAGCTGTTCTGCCATGATACTTTATAAATCTAAACTTCAGAAGCACAGCCTAGCTCAACCGCGCTTGCTATTAGTTATTCCGCAGAAAAAACAGAATCGTCTGTTGTTTTCGTGCTATAATGAACAAGTCAATAAAAAGAATAATTCCCTGATGAATTCACTTTAGTGACGATAACCATCATTCGCTACTCTTTGGGTTGAAGTGCCGCACAACATTGATCAGAATATAGATCAACACAATAGGTGCGAGTGCCACTTCACGCCAGATCAACAATAGGACCAGCGCTGAGCCCGCAAAGATAAACCGCAGGGCGTTCCCCTCCCAACGGAGTTGCTTAAATTTGAAGCTAAACATGGGTATTTCGGCCAATAAGAGGTAGGAAAAGAGTAAAACGATGGCGTAGAGCACTATTTTTTGCGCTATCCAGTCGGAAAAAGGTGCAAAATCATGCGTATGTATCATTAGTAAGCCCAAAACAAAGAGCGTACATGCGGGAGTGTTTAATCCTATAAAACCTTCCGTCTGTCGTTCGTCCAAGTTGAATCGAGCAAGACGCAAAGCGGAGGCTCCCGTAAGGAGAAAAGCAGGAAAAGCAAACCAGTGAATACCTCCTTGGAGTGCTGTGCTATAATCTGGAAACTCACTCAACACCAGTAAGGTGTAAAGAATAGATCCTGGCACCAGGCCAAAGGAAATGAGATCAGCTAAACTGTCCAACTCTTTGCCCTCGGCAGATGTTACTTTGAGCGCACGTGCAGCTAATCCGTCGGCAAAGTCCGCCAAAGCCGCACCTGCCAACCAAGCAGCAGTAGCCAAATACCACCCTTGCCATAGACTAAGCAGGGCCGCGCATCCACAGAGTAGATTGAGAATGGTGATCAGGTTGGGTATATGTCGCTTCATGCTGTAAAAGTGATAAATAAAAGTTAAAGTGGCCTTGCCGGACAGCAAGTCGCCTGACAATTGATTCTTATTTAAGGAGTTGAGGTGATGATTTAGTGTTTTCAGACGTTATTGTAAAACCCACTGTCGCCAAAGATGATTACTATGCGCAAACTATACTTACTCAGTGCTGCCCTTTTATTGGCCACCACCGCAGCTTGGGCACAACCCGTTAATGACGAATGTGCCGACGCCATTGTTCTAGACGATCTAGTCCTTTGGTGCTCCGTTCCGGACGCCTTTACTACGGTGAATGCAACAATATCGCCAGAAGACAACCCTTCGTGCTTCCCGAATAACCAAGATGTATTTGATGTTTGGTTCACCTTTACGGCCATCGCACCAGTTATTAGCATCAGTGTTGCGGGGGAGACCGACCTCAATGATGGGGGTACGATCATGGATCCTCAGTTTGCGCTGTACGAAGGCACCTGTGGAGACTTGGGCGACGCGATTGCTTGCCGATCGGATAACGCCAACAACGATGAGGTTACGGTTTTCCAGTCCGGGCTCTCGATTGGGCAAACCTATTATATTCGAGTGAGTGCTCGTTTTGCACAAACTGGAACTTTCCAACTCTGCCTGAACAACTACAGCGAAGTACCTGAACCAGACGGAGATTGCCCAACAGCGGTAATCCTGTGTGATAAGTCACCTTTCTCAGTCGGTTTCCTGGCAGGTGTTGGTGATATCCCTAATGAGATCGGAGACGTAAGTTGTAATGATGCTTCTTGTCCTTTTGATGAATCCAGTAGTACTTGGTACAAATGGACTTGTGATGAATCCGGACCTCTAGCCTTTACGTTGACGCCGCAAAACCCAGCAGATGACCTCGACTTTGTAATCTATGAGCTGCCCAACGGATTGGATGACTGTACCAACAAACAGGACCTGCGCTGTATGGCATCCGGCGAAAATGTTGGTGCGCCTGATGAGGAATGGGCTCCTTGTACAGGTGCTACTGGCCTAAGCGTGGCAGATCCTGACGACTCAGAGGCGTGCGGGTGCCAACCTGGCGACAACAACTTTGCGCGTGCAGTAGACATGGTTGCTGGCCGTAGTTATGCACTCGTTATCAATAACTTTAGCCAATCGGGCGCTGGATTCACGATTGAGTTCGATCAAAGCCCAGGCACTGGTACCTTCGTCGGCCCAGAGGCTAATTTCACTTTTACCCCTAGTGTAACTTGTGTAGGGGAGACCGTCACTTTTACAGATGCTTCTAGCTTTATCGGCAACATTGATTCCTACGAGTGGGACTTTGGCGAGGGTGCTGAACCACGAACCATTACTGGAGTGGGGCCACATCAAGTAATTTACAGCACTCCTGGCCTTAAGCCTGTAGTATTGGAAGTTACTTCTGAGAGAGGTTGTATCGTAACCCGAATTGATCTAGCAACAGAAGTAGTGTGCTGCGACGATCACTTCACCGCTAGTGCAGATGTAACGAATGTAGATTGCCCCGACAGCACCAATGGTGCTATTGACTTTAGTGTCAGCAGTGGGTTTGGTCCTTTTGGATATACTTGGAGTGAAGGCAGCCTGTCACAAGACATTGGCTCACTATCTCCAGGCACGTATACGGTTACGGTTGTAGACGAAGCTACTTGCGAAGCAGAATTCAGCTATACCGTACAAAGCCCTCCTCCCTTCACCTTCGACACGCTGGTAGTTATGCCTACTTGTAACGGCGGCGTCGACGGAGCAGTAACGCTGGTTGTAAATGGAGGAACTCCCCCGTATGAGTACAACTGGCAAGGTACTGGCTTTGGTCCTGACAACACCTTAAGTAACATTAGTCAGGGCGACTACACCGTGGAAGTGCGCGATGCAAATGGCTGTACGTTCACTCAGATCCTACCCGTCCGGGAATTGATACTTACGCTTGATCCAACAGTACAAACCATAACGCCTCCATCCTGCTTTGGCTTTAGTGATGGATCTATCGTAATTGCAATCAACAACGGTCTTCCACCATACGAATATGATTTCAACGATGGCAACGGATTCCAGACAAACAATACGTTGAGCAATATCCCCGCTGGAACCTATCAGGTACAAGTGCTTGATGCCAACCTATGTAGCGGTTTCTTCGAGCTGGAAGTGGTGGACTACCCGCCACTTAGCCTCGACTTTGATATTCTAGATGTGAGTTGCTTTGGTGAGAGTGATGGAAATATTAGCGCTATCGTCAATGGAGGTTTTGGAGACTATACCTACAACTGGAGCAATGGTCCAACCACAGTTGATAACAACGGCCTTCCGGCTGGAAGCTACGACTTGGTAGTAAATGACGAAAATGGCTGCCTTATCAACGGCACAGCGGTGGTGACCGAGCCTGACAGCCTAGGACTAGCAGTAACAGATATTATTGACAATATCTGCTTTGGAGAAAGTAACGGTAGCATCACCGTGGAAGCCGTTGGTGGCACACCACCTTACGAGTATAGTGTGGATGGATTTACATACCAGACCGACCCTACGCTTGCCGGCTTGGCTGCTGGTAGCTACACCGTTACCGTCCTCGATGCAATGGGGTGTACGGCTACAGCCGATGCTAGCATTACACAACCCGTAGAGTTATTGGTGGATGCCGGGCCAGATCGTTTCATTGTTCTGGGTTATGACACCCTGGTAAGAGCTATATCGAACTACAACCCGGTAACATACAGTTGGACGCCAATGGATTCGCTTAACTGCTTGAATCCAGATTGTAGCTTTATTCAGGTGAACCCAACAACGACCACTACTTACGAGGTATTGGTCACCAACGAAAATGGTTGTACCGCTACAGACTCAGTTACGATTCGAGTCATCAAGGACCGACCAATATTCATTCCGAATGTATTTAGCCCGAATGGTGATGGACTCAACGATGGCTTTACGGTATTCAGCGGCCCGGGCCTACAAGAGGTGGAGAAACTGCAAATCTTCAGTCGCTGGGGAGAATTAGTATTTGAGGCGAACAACATCCAGCCTAATGATGAAAGCCTGGGTTGGAACGGCCGATTTAACGGTGAGCCTGTGAATCCAGGCGTATTCGTCTATATTGCTCAGCTGCGCTTTGCGGATTTGGAGGTAGTGCAGATGGAAGGAGATGTGACGGTACTTAGGTAGACAGAATAGAGTCTTTTAATGATCTCCAAGTGTAAATGATATTTCCACTTGGAGATCATTTCTTTGAGCACTTGAGGCAATAGCGTTCTAAGGATGGCTTAGTTATAAGTAAGCTGCAGTAAAACCCCTTCTCCAAATTTCCATTCTGCTTCTAATTGAAACCCGCTACTACTTAGTAATTCCAGGACCTCGTCTCGGCTAATAGCTACCGAACATACATCCCCGTCAGTATCAAGCTCTGGAACCGATTCATAGACGAACAGCTGCCCACCAATTTTCAATGAAGCTTTGATGGATTCCAACATCTCCTCAGGAGCCTTGAAATGATGTAGCGTATTTCGAACGATTATTTTGTCCAGCTCAAAGCCTTCCAACTCCGTTGAACGGCGTCCACCCTTTACGGCTTCAACTCCAAACTGTAAGGCCGCTTCATCCGTTCGCGAGAGTTTAGCGTTGACGTACTCGATGAAGTCTCGATTTAGCTCATTGATGTAGATTTCCGTTTCCGGATTCAGAATTTTGAGTACGATACACAACACTCCTCTACCTGCACCTATGTCTGCAATTTTTTCTCCTGCTGTGAGATTATAAGTATTCAGCTCTTGAAGAAACTCCGCGTCCGGATCAAGTACAAAAGGATATTCCCATTTTAAAATACCTAGCAATAAGAGATCCAATACATCAGCATTGTTTTCGATAACACGTAGATCATCTTCGGTAAAGGTATCCGAGATGATACCAGGGCTATACTCTTTGGCCTTCTTCTTGATAAACTTATAGGACCAGCCTTCTACTGCTCGAGCGATCAGCACATTGAATGTAAAATCGATCTGCTTATACTTGCTAGCACCTAGCGAATCCCAATGACTAAACAGGAGTCGTAGCTCCTCAATAGCGTCAACATCCTTCGTTAAATGATAGTCTCTGTGAGCAGCTAGCTTCTGCAACCAATCTTGGGGAATTATAATTGTATCAGATTGGCTTTTTAAACTGGAGGAAAAACCAATCAACAAGAGGAGGGTAACAATAAAGTTGGAGAGACGCATTTACCTACAGTCTTTTCTTATTGCTTCGGCGTGCTATTGATGATCGTAAGGAATACCAACATCATTCGCTCTGGCAGGCTGGCGTCCAATTCATCCACGATGAGCCACTCTCGCGGGTCACCTTCATAGGCCGTGTACATTTCAAAGAAGCCGAATTTTTCGGTATCGATCACCCATTCATCCAAAACATTGGCATAACGGGATTGCCATTTGTATTGGTGGCCTTCTGGTGTGCTTATTCGCCACTCCCGCATATTATCTCGCCACATTGTCCGAGCATCGATAATTAGGTTTTCGCCTCGTACCTCCCATTCATCTACTCGCTCTGGCCATTTGGTACGTATTTGCCCAAACCATTCACCGATCCGGTACTCCCACTGAGTCCAATCTCCTCTACTATTCCAACGTAAACGCAGGTGGCCTTCCTCGCCTTCCACATCGGTATATATAATCCACTCTTTGAAGCTATCGCTCCATTGCGTAGCTACCGCTGTCAACTGCTGAGCACCTACACACATGGGTAGGAAAGTCAGTACAAGGATGGAAAAAATCGCCTTCATGCGGTCACGAATTGTAGAACGGATTAAAAAATTGCGGGTTTCCGAGGGGTTAATTTATTGTGAATTTTCTATTTTTGGATCACACTACGATGCTTTTGGGCAAAAAAAAGTCGCCGCGTTTAGGCGGCGACGGTAATGGACTAGTATGAAAAAACGCTCAATAGTATCTTTATAAGGAAATTCCCTTGTGTCTTTGGATGCAGGGGAATTTTTTATTGCTTGTTTCTATCCTATAGACGTCTGAACAAGCAAAACCGTTGCAGGATTGAGAAACATTTAACAATTTTTTCACACAAATAAACCAGATCCTGCAGCGGACTACCCAGAATTCTATACCAACAGCATATAAAAGAGGTTAAAACCGCCAGAAACAGCCCGCCGAAGCACCCCTAGGCTGTTAGCATTGCTGCACCAAAGACGCCGGCACTATCCCCCAAGAGGGGCCGTAAAATCGGTGTATGAAGCTTTGGGTTGAAAAGTTGGCGCTCAATACTAGCCACACCCTCCGTATAGAGTAAGTCTACTTTGGACAACCCTCCTCCAATGACAACAGCCGTAGGATCCAAGATGTCAATTACATTGGCAATCCCTCGACCAAAGAAATGAATGAGTCGTTCGACACAGGCTATTACTAAAGGGTCTTCTGAACCCGCCTTATAAGCGGTGATGATATCATGTAGTTTTCGATCTTCGCCACTTTGCTCCCGATAGTAGCGTTCCATACCCGTCCCCGAGATCACCGTTTCCACGCAGCCAACTTGTCCACAATAACATTCTCCTCCAGAAGCATCGAGGTAGCTGTGCCCCCATTCACCACCAATACCCTGAGCACCATTCCAGATCCTTCCATTAATCACAATTCCACCACCTACGCCGGTGCCCATGATCACACCAAAAACGATATGATCACCATTCGAATATTCTTTGGCGGCCCCCAATTTAGCTTCTGCTATCGCAAAACAGTTCGCATCATTAGCCATGATAATGGGGATACCCAAGGCATTTTGAACATCTACATCAAATGGCCTGCCATTGAGTACCGTGGTGTTGCTGTTTTTCATCAGTCCTGTTGGTGGATCAATAGCTCCGGGTGTACCGATGCCTACCTGCCGCACAGGCATATCCACTTCAGCACTCACCATGTCTAGTACTTTTTTGATCTGCCCTACTATGTGATCATAACCTTGTTCGCGCTCCGTGGGTACTCGCAGGCGACTAAGTACTTCACCCTCGCGAGTCATCGCTACAGCTTCAATTTTAGTGCCCCCTAGATCGATGCCAAACAATATGTCTTTTACGTCCATTGTGTCGAAAGTTTTTATTTTTATTCCCCCTCTTACCCTGATGCCCATTTGCTGCAGGAGAAAGATAAATGCTTTCTGAAAAATCCGTTTATGAAACAGGCAGATTATATCATTATTGGAGCTGGCTCAGCAGGCTGTGTTCTGGCCAACCGTTTATCCGCTGACCCTGCCAACAACGTCGTTCTGCTAGAAGCAGGTGGACCAGATCGCAACCCTAATATCGCTATCGCAGGTGCCTACGCCAAATTGCATCGGTCCTCCGTAGATTGGGCACTGTGGTCAGAGCCGCAGAAGTATGTCAACAACCGGCGGATGTTCCTCCCCAGAGGTAAAACACTAGGAGGCAGCAGCAGTACCAATGCCATGGCTTACGTACGTGGGAACCGAGCCGACTACGACCATTGGGCTGAGCTCGGGAATGAAGGCTGGGACTTCGAAAGCGTTCTGCCGTATTTCTGCAAATCTGAGGATAACGCCCAACTGAATGGTCAATACCATGGCCAGGGTGGTCCACTCCATGTAAGTTATGCCGAGCAATTCCAAACGCCCTATTCACAGGCCTTCTTAGATGCTTGTGCTGCAAACGGAATACCTACAACTGATGACTACAATGGGGCCGTGCAAAATGGCTCCTCCCGTTTTCAGTTTACGATCAAAAATGGGCGCCGACAAAGCACAGCCACTGCCTTTTTGAAACCGGTCATGAACCGTCCGAATCTGAAGGTTATTACCGGTGCCAAAGTAGAGTCTATCCTTATTGAAAATGAAAAGGCCACGGCAGTAAAGGCCAAAATCAAAGGACATTCAACACATTTCTCGGTCGACAAAGAAGTAATCCTTTGCGCAGGAGCCTTTCATAGTCCCCAAATTCTGATGCTAAGCGGTATTGGTGACAAGGAAGAATTAGCACATCACGATATCGACTGTAAGGTGCACCTTCCCGGAGTTGGCAAAAACCTGCAGGATCATCTTTTTTACAGCGTTACTTCTTCCGCCAAACAGCAGGCAGGACTTAACCATGTCATTGCCCCGATCCCACAGCTGTGGGAGGCCGTCAAGTGGCTGTTCCAAGGAAAGGGAGCACTAACGATTGGCCCATTGGAAGCCGTTGCTTTCTTTAATAGTGAAAACTTTGCTGACCGGGTTAATACTCAGTTTCATTTTGCGCCCATTCAAGTGGGAGCAAACTACGACTATGACTTATACGATCTAAAGACTTTCCCCCTTACGGATGGCTACACCATCCTACCGAGCTTGCTTTTGCCGGAAAGCGTAGGGTATGTTGGCCTCCGAGATAAAGACCCCAATAGTACACCGCTAATACAGCCAAATTTCCTCTCTGAAGAAGCCGATCTAGCCCACCTCATTAAAGCCGGCCGGAAAGCGCTGGAAGTAATGCAGGACAAAGCCTTTGATCCTTACCGAAAAGAGATCGTTTATCCAGCAGACAGCAGTTCTGATGATGCCTGGGCGGAGCACATCCGCAAGAGCCTGGAGACCATCTACCACCCTGTAGGCACCTGTAAAATGGGGCAGGATGAAATGGCTGTAGTTGACGCTACACTCAAGGTACACCAAGTAGAAGGATTGCGCATTGCCGATGCTTCAATCATGCCACGAATTGTAAGTGGTAACACCAATGCACCCGTAATTATGATTGGAGAGAAAGCCGCCGACCTTATACTGCATTAGACTGGCAATTGACAAAGTTTTCCCGTCTGTCTGTATAGAAGTTCTTACTTTCACTGGCTGTTGAGGGTAAAGCAATTAGGCTTTGCACCACAATTATTTTATCTATCAATTTCTACCGAAATAACCGCTGTTTTTTTGCCGTATGGCATTATCAATCCAGCATGTAAGAAGTGTTAGTTATGAAAAATTTGCTCGTAGCACTATTGTGTTTGCTGACCATTCAAGTATTGGCTCAAGAGAGCCGAGAGGAAGACCCTCGCATTAAATATGCCAACACCATCACTACAGAAGATTTACACCGACACTTAACCATTCTGTCGGCTGATGACATGGAGGGCCGTGAAACGGGTACCGAAGGGCAGTATAAAGCTGCACGATATCTGGAAGAAATCATCAAAGGCTATGGACTACCCGGAGTGGGGCCAGACGAGACTTACTCGCAGGCTATTTCTTTTATTTCCGAACGTTGGGACAAGATTGAGTTGGACATCAACGGGAAATCTCAGCGACACCTCTGGGACTACTACTCTTACCCATCCAAAAATGCTGATCGTACTGAAGTGCGTGCTAATGAAGTGATTTTCTTGGGCTACGGTATTGAAAGTGACAACTACGACGACTATGCCGGCGAGAACCTTGAAGGTAAGACTATCTTAATCATTGATGGAGAGCCAAAAAACAATGACGACGTTTACTACGTAAGTGGTACTACTGAAGCTTCTGAATGGTCAAGCGATGTAACGCTTAAATTAAAGGCAGCTAGAAGCCATGGTGTGGAGACCGTTATTATTTTAGACCCTAACTTTCAACGCAACCTTAGCAGTGCGCGTAAGATTGCACTGGATAGCCGAATGCACATGGGCTTTAGTGAGGAACCAGGAGAATATTACAGCAACAGCATTTATGTTTCTACCGAAACAGCCCGCGACATCTTGGGTTCCTCTTACAGCAGCGTAGTAAAAGCACGTCGCAGAATAGCTAAGAAAGGAAAACCTCGTTCTGTGGTGATCTCCACTAATATCCGATTGCTTCAGCAAAAGCGCGTCAAGCAGCTCCTTGGAGAAAACATGCTAGCATATGTTGAAGGCACTGATCTCAAAGACGAGTTGGTTATTGTCACTGCCCACTACGATCATATTGGGCGCCGCGGCAGTTCTATCTTCAATGGCGCCGATGATAATGGTTCGGGCACCTCTTCCGTATTAGAAGTAGCGCAAGCTTTTGCTCTGGCTAAAGAGGATGGTGAGGGGCCTCGTCGCAGCATGCTATTCATGCTTGTCTCTGGGGAAGAAAAAGGTCTACTAGGATCTCAGTTTTACGTAGAAAACCCGCTATTCCCACTAGAGAATACAGTGGCCAACATCAATGTAGACATGGTGGGCCGCGTAGATGACAAACATGCCGACAACCCGAACTACATTTACGTAATTGGGTCAGATCGCCTGAGTACAGAACTGCACGAGATTAATGAGAGTGCTAATACTCAATTTACTCAGTTGGAATTGGACTACACCTACAATGCTGAGGATGATCCAAACCGTTATTACTACCGCTCAGACCACTACAACTTTGCCGAGCGCGGCATTCCAGCAGTGTTCTACTTTAATGGTACACACGCTGATTACCACCAAGCAACTGATACGATAGAAAAGATCAACTTTGAGAAAATGCAGCAGATCGCCAAACTAGTCTACCACACCGCATGGGAGCTAGCCAATCGCGATGAGCGCATTAAGGTAGACGTAGGTGTCCGTCCGTAAGTAGTTGTAATCTACTGACCGAGTACGCGTCGAATATTGCGTTGTAAATCTGTAAGTCGAGCGTTGATCAAGAGGTCGACTCTTCGGTTGCGTTTGCGCCCTTCGCTAGTCTGGTTGCTTTCCAGCGGCGTGTACTCGCTCTTCCCTGCTGCCATCACTCGGTTGGATCCTAGTTCGCCTTCGCCGGTGAGGTATTTCACAACGCTTACAGCTCGCAGGGCACTGTACTGCCAATTGTCGAGCCCCTGACGCGTAATGGGCTGGTTATCGGTATGGCCTACAGCGAGCACTTCCATTTCTGGGTAGTTCGCTAGGGTGTCAGCTACTGCCTGTAGCAAAGCCTTACCATCAGTGGTAATCGAGCTGGTGCTATTGCGCCTAAATAGTTGATCTTCGCTGATGGATAAACGCAATTGATTGTTAGTCACTACTACCTCCCAGCCTTCTTCAATGGCCAGGCTATCAAAACCACTTCGAAGATCGTTTGCCAGTTCATTCAGTCGTTTTTCATCACGCGCTAGGAGTGAACCAACATCATCCAACTGTTGCTTCCTGGAAGCTAGCAATTGATCTTTTTGCAGAATACGATTCCCAAGATTTTGGCGAGTAGAGGAAGCATCGCTACTTAGTTCATCAATCTCCAATTGCAGCACGTCTAATCGGTCCTGCAATTTGTCTTGAGTAAGTAGTAGCGCATAATTTGCGCCGCGTTCAAACTGCAAAGCATCACTTAGGGTATCGCGTTGATAAGCCAATTGAGTAGCCTCATATTGTAAAGAATCACGCACACGTTGATGATTGGTTTGAGCAGCCTGGAATGTTTTCTTGCTTATACAACTGCTTAGCACCAAGCCCATCAAAAGGAGGTAGTAGTAATTCATCATAGGAAGATTTCTGTGCGTAAAATACAGAATTAGACCTAGTACAGGTAGTAGGTAAATGCTAGGTAATACGAAGTGGCTCTACTTCATCAGCAAAATACCCTTTTCGATCTTCCTTCAAGACAAACCGCACATGATCTCCTGCTTCGACAGGCTTACATAGATTTATGGTTCGAAAGCGAAATTCCTCCCGGGTATCAGGTACCCGAACATAACCGTAACCTTTAGCCGGGAGATAAAAAACGATTATGCCTTGCATCTTCATTTCGTCCGCAATATCAGTTGAGTATTACTTTGGTGATAATTGGTTGTGCTCCCACTAACTTGGTCTCCAACCAATATAAGCCTGGAGGGAAGTTACTCACATCAACACTATTTTGTGCGGGAAGCGGCCAATTTTGTCCGGTTATCGCTATCAATTGTAGACTTTCAATTAATCCGTCTGTTTGCAACTGCATTTGACCACGTACCGGATTAGGTGCTACTCGAAGCGTCTTTTCTGATGGGATGTCTGTCGTACTGGTAACGCAGGCCAAGGCTTCAATTTTCTGCCACAATAGACTGTCAAAATCAGAAAGTGCTAGCAAACCTTCACCAGCATCATTCCCCAGACGTACGACAACCAAATCCTGTGAAGGTACAACGTATACTTTTTGGTCGTTCTTCCCAAGGCCAGCAAACATATCATCAGGAGCCGTAGGAATGATGGAACCTTCAAAATTGAACTGCAGCCTAGGCTGTTGGAAACTTTCCTGACCATTCAACCACCACAGATATCCATAAGCCGGATTGAGATCTTGCGACGGAGTTGTCATAGCAGTCAAATAGGACTGATCCCCTAGAATGCTATTTACCCCCCATTGGCCATTCCCCAAAATCATAAGTCCAAAGCGAGCCATATCACGAGTACGACTAAAGAAAACCCGGTTATAATTCAAAGAAATATACGCACCAAGGGCACCAATTCGATTACCCACGCGGGTATTGAAGAACTGATTGAGCGTCTGCCCGGAAGCTGCTTCAATGACCGCCCCCAATAAGGTGTACGGTGCATTGTGATACGCCCAACGGGTACCCGGTTCTGCCAGGTAAGTCAGGCAAGCTGGATCTGTACAATCTACATCGACAGCAATATCATTCAAACCAGTAGTCATGGTCAATTGGTGGCGAATAGTGATTTGGGATTCTTGCTCAGGAGATAGCTGCGTCCAACCTGTCCCCAGATAGTCGCTCGTGGGGTCATCAATGGAGAGGAGCCCTTCCTCTTGGGCAATACCCACTAAAGTGGCCGTAAGACTTTTGCCAGCCGAAGCCCAATACCAGATGCTGTCCTGTGTGAATCCATCGTAGTACCACTCCAATACGATACGCCCTTCCTTGAGTACGATAAAGGATTTGGTATCTCGTTCATCCAGGAACTCTTGTAGACCATTAAGCTCGTCTTCGCACCAGCCTAACTCTTCTGGATCGGTTGTTTCCCATGCACCGAAGGTGGGTGGGAAGTAAAGCGATTGGCTGTAGGATATCCCTACAAGAAATAAGAGAAAGACAGTAATTCTCCAACTCATCTTTTCATGGTATTAGTACTCCGAATATTCTTTAGACCATTACTACTAGAACATGTTTAATCCGTCTTTGATTTTTGCAGTAGTTTACTAGCTACTAACGATAGTAAAAACAGCTATTAATTTGGTTTCCCCAACTGGAGGCCCTAACATAGCAATGTCAGCCGTTTATTGACAAGCTCTTAATAATACTAGATATGCGATCCTTTTTGCAACAACGATGGCGAAGTTTTGGCTATGCATTTAAAGGTATTGCAACCCTTTTCCGCACCCAACCACACGCCTGGATACATCTGGTATCAGCCCTTATTGTGGTGGCCCTCGCCTATTTTTTTGACGTAAAACCCTGGGAATGGGTAGTTTTAGTCCTCTGCATCACACTAGTTTTGGCTGCTGAAGCGTTAAATACCGCGATTGAGTTCCTGACGGACCTGGCATCACCAGATTTTCATCCCTTAGCGGGAAAGGCCAAAGACACGGCTGCTGCTGCGGTATTAATCTGTGCGATGGGAGCGGCAGTGGTAGGATTCCTGATTTTTGCCCCCTACTTATTGTCTCTTTTCTAGATCCGCGAAACTAAATCCCTCACCCTCCATTATCGACCTTAGATATTTAGCTTGTAGACAAGTAGTAATGCTTGTTATTGACCTGGATTAACCCTATTGCAAAAGCTACTCTACGACACTATTACTCGTTAATCTGATTTAGAATAATAGCACATGCGTCTACTAATCACAGCTTTGCTGCTGTTCCCCATTTTATTGCAAGCCCAGATGCAAGTCGGCTGGCGAACTGACAACTACGCAGGCATCAATAGCGCCTTGCTCAACCCAGCGCTTCCTAGCCGAACTCCCTACAACTGGGATATCAATCTCGGCGAAGCCAGTTTCTTCCTGGCCAACAACTATGCTTATCTGGAAAACACGAGTATATCTGCTTTATTACGACAGCGAAACTCCGACGTGGACGTGTACTTCCGACAGGATCTTCCGACTGATTTGCCTGCCGAACAAGAGACCCTGGTCTATGACTTTTTCCAAAACAACAGCTATTACGCTGAGCAGTTGGTGCAGATTATGGGCCCGAGTTTTTCTGTACAAATCACTCCTCAGACACGCATCGGATTATTTACACGCTGGCAAACGATGGGTCAGGGACGGAATCTTGATGAAGACCTCGGATATTATCAGTGGAATGCTATCCCTAACTTCCAAGAGTTTTCCCTCGATGACGCGCGCATGGCTATCGCAGCATGGGGTGAATTAGGGTTGAATGTAAGTCACGCAATTGAAACTGGTGGCGGAAGTTTGATTCTTGGCGCTTCCGTCCGTCGTCTATGGGGACAAAGAGCCGCTTATTTTGCGAGTCGTCGCCCCTTTGCTGTTAGCAAACTACCCGAAAACAGTGGCTTGGAAGGCATAGACTTTGAGATCGAAGCAGGCTTTACAGAAAATATTACTGCCACTGAAGATTACGAAGATAGCCCCGGCAAGGGTTGGGGTGTCGACATAGGCATGCTCTATCGCGTAGACCTGGGTGATGGGTTCTATCGTTGGGAGTTTGGCATGGGACTACTAGACTTCGGAGGAATGCGATTTACAGAAAGTCAACAGCACATCTTTAATTCTTCTGATCTCGCCACCACCTTAACGGACAACTATGGCAGCTTTCCTGCAGAACAAAGTGTAGCTCTCGCGGCTCAACAGTTAAGTGATGACGTTTTTGGTGATAATGCTGCCTCTCGAGTAGCAGATGAGTTCACTCTTGGCCTACCAACGTCATTAAGCCTTCAAGCCACCTATCGTTTTCAAGAGTGGGCTAAAATAGAAGCAGTATATCTAGCCGGAATTCGAGTAGGCAACGCGAGCTTAAACCGTAATAGCGTATTCGCAATCGTACCACGTGTAGATCGCCATTGGTGGAGTTTTGCTTTGCCAGTTTCTTTGTATGCGACTGATCAGCTACGTCTAGGCATGTCGGCTCGTTTGGGTCCAATCTTCCTCGGTACCGATCAGTTGGGATCCTTCTTCCGAAAAGATCAGCTCAGTAGTGGCGATTTCTATATCGGCGTAAAGCTATTCCCACTTGGACAGGGAGGCAATGGCAATGGTAAGCGCGCCAAAAACAAAGGACGTCGTGGCCGCGGACGAGAAGTAGAGTGCTACAAGTTCTAGGCGGATACTTCCGCAAAGGAGTCATTTCAAACTTTGTCCTACTTTTGCCCAATGATCTACTTCATTGCTGTTGTTGGTGCGTTTGTAGCAGGAGCTATTAATACCCTTGCGGGAAATGGTTCTGCGATCACGCTTACGATATTGACAGAACTCCTTGGCCTTCCAGCCACTGTCGCTAATGGTACAAACCGTGTGGGCGTGCTTACTCAGAGCATGGCGGGCACATGGGCCTTTTATCGCAACGACCGCCTAAACATTAGCAATAGTGGCCTATACATTGCCCTTACTACTATAGGAGCACTGGCAGGTATTTATGTAGCCCTTATTGTCAGCAACGAATCCTTCAAGCAGGTTTTCCGTTTCCTATTGGTTCTCATGCTTTTTGTCATTCTTGTGAAGCCGAAACGCTGGCTACGAGAAGATACTGAAGCACGTGCACTCCCGCTTTGGATTAGTGTGCCCGTATTCCTAGTATTGGGTTTCTATGGTGGGTTTATTCAAATGGGAATGGGTGTGTTCTTCCTGGCTGCTATGGTCTTGGTAGCACACTACAACATCATCGATAGTAATGCGGTGAAAGTAGCTGTTGTAGCACTTTACACGATCGCCGCCGTAGGCATCTTTGCTTGGCAAGGACTCATTGATTGGAAGATTGGAGGCCTGATGGCTATCGGCCAAACAGCTGGAGGCTACTTGACAGCGCGTTTCGCTGCCACCGACCCTCGCGCCGGCAAATGGGCCTATCGAATACTCGTAGTGGTTGTCATCTGGGCCATCGCCCGAATGTTCGGGATCACGGGCTGGCTATGGGAGGCCCTTCTCTAAGAAAAATGCACCACTACTTCAATCAGTAATGGTGCATAACCTTTCTTATCCTGTTTCCTATCGTTGGTGATAGAACACAATGGAAGCTTTCGCCAAAGCATTCGCATTGAGGTAGTAGCCAACAATAGCCGGGCTCACGGTGTCATCAATTCCCAGCTTGTCAGTTTTCAATGCATAAACCGTCACTATGTACTGGTGCAAGCCATGTCCTTCCGGAGGGCAAGGGCCGCCATAGCCGGTTGTTCCATAGTCAGTCTTGGCTTGTATTGCAGTCTCCGGCAATAGCTTCATTGCCGGATTTCCTGCACCACTGTCCAACGCCATAACATCGACTGGGATATCAAATACCAGCCAATGCCACCAACCACTACCAGTGGGTGCATCAGGATCATACATAGTTATAGCAAAGCTCTTCGTCCCTTCCGGAGCGTCTTTCCAAGACAAGTGCGGAGACACATTCTCGCCTTCGCAGCCAAATCCGTTAAAGACTTCGCGTACGGTAGCTTGGCCACCCAGATCATTACTCTGTAGTGTAAAATTCTGAGCAGTAGCTAAAGAAAAAGAGGCGAAGAAACTTAGACTAAAGAGGAAGTATTTCATCAAATTTCGTTTTGGTTATACTTCGCAAATTAGTCGCTTAAGGAAGGGGGTGGTTAGCGCTAAATGTTCAAAAAATGTCGCTAAAAGTCCAGCTTAGATACAGGGAACTTGTACTTTTTCAAGACTCAATTTGAGAGTAATACTTAGTCATCTGATATTACGCTTGGCAGGTGGTGTTCGCGCTATCGCGCTCACGGTGAAAGCTCACTAACGTTCGCGGGAGAAGCTCGCAAAGCTCGCGTTTACGCGGCTTCGCCGACTGTGTCGACACTACAGCGAACGCTAGCGAGCTTCAAACACGAATGCCCCGATAGCTATCGGGGGAGCACCACCTACTAAGAGTAGCCTGAGACGATCAAGCTCTACTCCTATCATACCTTTAACAAGAAATTAGATGTACCCTCACTGACGATTTAAGAATGCTTTCGGTGACTGCCCAAACTCCTTCTTGAAAGCCTGCGAAAAGCTGGAAAAATTCTCAAATCCTGCCTCTTCATAAACTTCCGAAGGGCTTTGTTGATAATGGGTAAGTAGCAGTTTGGCTTTCTGTAAACGTTGCTTTTGAAACCTGCGCGCAGGCGATTCTTGATAAAGCTCTCTAAACTTTCGCTTAAAGCTAGACAGACTCATTTTACACAAGAAGGCCAGTTCATCCAAACTCAGCTTGTTATCAACATTAGCTTCGATTATCCGCTGAAAGCCCGCATCCACATCACTCACTGGGCTCGACATCAAGAATGCAACTATTTGATCTCCATATTGGCTCACCAAGTAAAGCAGTAGCTCTTCCACCTTTAAAGTCCATATCGCTGATGCTTTGGTGGAAGGCTGCGTCAACAAGACTTTGAGGGAGGCAATGAAATGGCGGACAAAGTCGTCAATTGGCAGCTGAAGAAACTCTGGTGATTGCACAGCAGTGTCTAGCGCAAGTTGGTGTTTTGCTGCAAAGTCATTTAGCAGGTCTGCTTCAAAAAAGCAAAGCAGACTTTGATACTCCTCTCCGACCTTGAAGCGTTCGGTCATTAAGCAATTCGTAGGCTTTAGGAGTAGGAAGCTATCGGCATGAACGGTGGCTTGATCACCAAGAAGATGTACGAATTTTGTCCCTTCCAATAAGAAGCTAAATAAGAAAGCCTGCAGGTGTACTTTACTTTTAACGACCTCTTCTGCACTTCTGTATGGATAGACCGTAACAGAGGTATTAGAAACGCATTGCGAGCGCCCCCTAAAGTCATCTGGAAGCTGGACAATCATTAGATTAAAGGAATTAAGACGCCAGAGATGGCTCGAGTTCTTCTGCCTCGTAGTACACCTCAGAGCAGTTTTCTTCTACCAAAATCCATTGCGCCATTTGCTGAAGCTGAGCCGCACTAACTCGACGGTATAGCTTTGCCTCCTGGTTGATCAACTCTGCGTTGCCAAGGATTTCAAAAAAGGCCAGATTAATTGCGCGGTTCAATACGTTCAATTCTGAAAAGATCAGCGTGCTTTCCACTTTGTTTTTCACCTTTTCCAGTTCGCGCGTACCCAGACCTTCATTCTTCAGCAGCTGTAATTCTTCCCAAATCGCAGCACGAGCCTCCTGGTTGCTCACTCCAGCTACCGGTTTAGCTTCGATAATTAAAAGTCCCGGGTCTATGGTTCCTGAAATATAGCAATCGATCGATGAGAATAACTCTCGCTCTTTTAGCAAACGCTGATACAGGCGCGAAGAAGGACCATTGCCCAACACATCCGACAGTAAGTCTACCGCATAGAAATCTCTGTCGACACGACTTGGAATATGGAAAGCCAGATAGATCGCATCCGTTGGTGCCTGCGCGTGCAGAATGCGCTTTTGCAACAATCTTTGCGGTGGTTCAGGAGGTAGAATTCGTTCAATGACCGCGCCCGTTGGAATCTCAGCAAACCACTTCTCGACTAAGGCTTTCGCATTATCAAAGTCTACTTGCCCTGCGACAACGAGTACTGCGTTATTGGGCTGATAAAACCGATTATAAAACGCCTGCACATCCGTCAGAGAAGCTTCGCTTACATGCTCTGGCACCTTGCCGATGGTCGGCCATCGGTACGGGTGTACTTTATACGCCAAATCGGCAAGATGATGCCATACGTCTCCGTAGGGTTCATTCAAGCAAGTTTCCTTAAACTCCTCTACTACAACCTTGCGCTGAATATCGAGCTTCTTTTCTGTGAAGCGCATGTTCTGCATGCGATCGCTTTCAAGCCAGAGTGCTACCTCCAGGTTTTCGGCTGGCACTACATTGTAGTAGTTGGTGATGTCATTATTAGTAAAGGCATTATTCTCACCTCCAGCCATCTGTAGTGGCTCATCAAAATTAGGAGCCGCTTGAGTACCGCTAAACATTAAGTGCTCAAACAAGTGAGCAAAACCCGTCCGGTCCGGAGATTCATCTCTTGCCCCTACGTAATAACAAATATTCACGGTCACCATGGGAGAGCTCTGGTCTTCATGCACGAGTACCCGGAGGCCATTATCCAAAGTGAAGCGCTTATACTGGATCATGTCTTTATAATTTGACGGAAACAAATGTGCCTTCTAGTTGAGGCCAAGGATTAAGGAAATCACTTTAAATGGATCGTTCCATTCCCTAATCCCTGGCCAGAAGTCACCTTTGTTTTTTCTCCGTCTCTTTGTATTTCCGTCAACCACCAAGATGCCAATGATTTGCATCTCTTAGTTGAAACTACTGCAAAGCTAAGCAATTGTTGATGCTAAGTACCCGTCAAATAATGAATTCCCGACCTCAAGCTTCTAGTTCCGAAAAACGACTGCCAAGGCATTTTTTCAAACTACAAGCCTAAATCAAAAAGAGGGAAGGCAATTTTTGACAAGAACTATTATGCAAAACGCTCTTTACTATCAAATCGTTTGCTGGGGAATGTGTTCCCTGATATTTAGTTGTCAGGCATCGACCAATAAAACGGAGCAACTGAGCCCGGAAGAGGTGGAAATAGAGGATCAGAATGGTTGGGTACTTACAGTAGCGGCCGATGGTTCAGGCAGTCTGCATTGTACTGCATTACGACATCAAATTGTGCAGTGGCCTTCGGGTACATTTCCTTTTGAGCAGGTACGTCTACTACCGCGTTTTGAGCCTCAGGTGAAGGATCGCTACCCTTTCCGCTGGACGTATCGCCGATCGCCAGAAGCGGAGGTACGACAATATAGCTTGCCAGACACCTCCTGGGCGGTACGATGGTTTAGACTAGCCCATGATGCATTACTACATCCGCAGAAACCGAGTGCCGCTCACCGTCAACTGCGAAGACAATGGGAGCTGGAGCCACCGATCGGCGTAGAAAGCAATTAAGAACACTGGACACCCTAAAGAATCTGGTAGTTTATGACTAGCGGGAAGCTCTTTACTAGTAAAGACTTCCTGCTACTTTATTCCCCCAAACGCGAAAGGCCCGCTTTGGCTTGTTGATGGAGTCCGGTGCGATAATCAGATGGTCGCAACTGCAGGCATAGCCTGAAATAGCGAGCAGCAGCTGTCTTTCGAGCCCGTTGTTCTTCAATTAAACCTGCTTGCAGCGCGGCATTGCACGCAAAAAAGGCCTCGTGGTTCCGGCCGCGTTCGATGGTTCGATCATAGCTATCGATAGCATCATCAAAAGATTCCTGCCCGTGTAGAATACGCCCTTTTCTGTATACGTACTCTAGCTGATGCTCAAACTGACTAAAACTGCCCTCCGTACGCGTATTTAGGGTAGCCAGGGCGCGTTCATAATAACCTCCATCATAGAGGAGGCGAGCCTTCAATAGAACAACCGGTGGTACCTGCCCTCGCTCTGCTTCACGCTCAGCATTTCTATCCCCTCCAGCGGCGGCCGTACCCCTCTCTTTCAACAACTCCATGTAATCCCGATAGCCCTGTGGGCGCCCACTCAATAGCTCTGCCCACGCAAGCTTTTGATACGCTTCCTTGATATAGTGCCGGCCACGTGTATTTCGCAAGAAGGTCAAAAGATGGCGCTTTCCGCTGGTGTCAAGTTTACGAATCTTAGCCACCCCGAGCATGTAATCGAGATAAGGAAAGGGATAAAACCCACTTCCCCTGGGAGCTGCCTCCATCCAACGGATAGCTTCATCATTATGCCCAGTACGCATCGCTACATTAGCCAAAACGAAGGCGTGAAGGGGCGTTTCTGCCGGGCGCAGATCTGCTTCTTCCAGGGCCGACCAAGCTGCATCCGGGCGACCATCGAGGTGCAGTAATAAGAAAGTATACAAAACTTGTGTTTCCTGTCGAAAAGGAAAGTATTCTGTTCGTGCAGCTCGTAGTACAAACTCTACTTCTTTCTTCCCCTGCTCGACCGTCCCCTCCAAGCTACTCAAAAGCTCCAGAGCCCAACGATAGTTATCTGGCACCGTACCTACAGCTGCGTGAAGAATGCCCAGATCTTTCTTATTCCCCAAAAAGTCCGGGAAGCGTTCCTGATTGCGAAGCAATAGCTTGTGAGCTCGATTGATATCAGTAAATGCTGAGAGGTATTCCTCAAAACGAAACTTGAGCAGCGCCCAATGGAGTCGAATCTCAGCTTGTACAAAAAGGTAGTAAGGAGAATTCTCGTCGCCAGCTTTTACTTTTTCCAGCCTGCGATCGCGGTTGACCTTCATCCGATTATACGCAGCTTCATCTTCTGAGACATAAATCGTGAAGAAATCAACATAGTTCTCCAGATGGTATGCCACTAGATTATCTGGCTCTCGAAGCTTAAGACGAGCAATTAATGATTGGGCTTCCCCCAGGCGCAGCTCAAACACTTTTTTATAGATCAACTGCGCAGCAGAGTTATAATCAAAATAACCTTCAGCCCTTACATTGCTGGCAGAGAGCAGCACCATACTTACGAACAGAGGCCAAAATGAACGGCGCATAAAGAAGGGATTATTGATTATGTAGTAGAGTCAACAGTTGCACACATAGCCAATACTATCAAGCGATACTTTTTATTGTGGTAAAGCACTCAAAGCTTAATGGCATAGCCTCAAAAAAATCATCCGGAACCTTGACAATGTCAAAATCCCGGATGAAGTGTAGTATGGTTGAAAGGTCAAAGACCTTAATCAAAAGTCCTATTCAGCCTCAACAGCTTTGCCAGCAGTCACGTCATCTACCAAGATGCGGCCACAGTGCTCACAAGCGATGATTTTCTTACGCTGAGAGATTTCCAACTGGATCTGAGGAGGAATACGGTTGAAGCAGCCGCCACAAGAGTTACGTTCTACCGTTGCTACGGCCAAACCATTGCGGTAGCTCTTACGGATCTTGTCGTAAGACTTAAGCAGGCGCTCTTCAATTCCCTTACGCGCTTTTTCGGAAGCCTTCTTGAGCTTATTCTCCTCTTTCTCCGTCTTCTCGATAATCGTGCCCAGCTCTACTTTCTTATCCTTCAGCTGATCGGCTTTCTTATCCATACGGTCGCGAGCAGCAGCCAAAGTTTCGTTCTTAGCTTCTAGGTCACGCTTAACTTGACCAATCTTCTTGTTGGACAACTGAATCTCCAGGCGCTGCATTTCTTGCTCCTTCATCAGTGCCTCGTATTCACGATTGTTCTTCACGTTATCCATCTGCTTGCTGTAACGCTCTAGCAAGCTCTCTGCCTCGTTGATGTTGCGCTCGTGCTGCGCCATTTCCCCCTCCATATCATTGATCTGGTTTTCCAGACGGCCGATACGGGTATTCAACCCTTCGACCTCGTCTTCCAGATCACTCACCTCCATAGGAAGCTCGCCTTTCAGGACCTCTAACTCGTCGAGCTTACTGTCGATCGACTGAAGGTTAAACATATCCTGAAGCTTCTCTACTACTGTTTTTTCGGTTGCCATCGGCAAAAGTATTTATGGTATTTGGAGTACAGCGCTTGTTGAGATTCGAGCAAAATGGCCGGTTAGAGGCGCAATTTTTAATCAATTCAGAGCCCCACAATACTCAACAGGCGCTTTAATATTAAAGGTAATTAACGGGATTCGTGTTCACTTCCGTTAAATGAACCGCAAAATTACCAAATTTTTCCCGGATTATGGTAGCTAATAAATCGATCGTAAACTGTTCACTTTCAAAGTGCCCGACATCTGCAATGACGATTTTACCATCTGCATCGAAGAATTCGTGGTATTTGTAATCAGCAGTGATAAAAACCTGAGCACCAGCAGCTATTGCACTCTTAAGGAGAAAACCACCAGCACCACCACATAAGGCCACTGTTTTTATGGGCTGATCACGTAGTGCCGTGTATTTCACGCAACTGACCTTCAGCTGTTCCTTCAGCCTCTTCAAAAAGGACATTTCCTGCAATGGTCGAGCCAATTCACCCACCATGCCAGAGCCGACCAAGGGGTTGCTGTTACTGATACTTGTATAAATTGCTTCCGCACTAGAAAGGCTAGCAACTGCACGTTTTATGGCACCACTCAAATGCATTGGATAAGTGACTTCAAGTTGGATACTAACGCCTCCTTCCGGACGAGCGCCCACACTCAACTGCCGTACTGCAGCATCAGGCGATTGTGCACCTTCTCCTGCCTTTTGAATGGCCGCCTTAAGTTCATCTGCCTCCGTTGCGGATACCCACACCGTTGCTTGACGCATATTAGCTTTTGGCGCCAAAATGCGGGTATTCTGCAGGCCTAAGCGGTTAGCGATTTCCGCATTCACACCCTGTGCATAGACATTGTCCAGGTTGGTATGAATTGCGTAAATGGCGATATCATTACGAATAGCGGACATGACCACCCGCTCTACGTAAGTTTTCCCTGTAAAGCGTTTTAGTCCTTTAAAGACGATCGGATGGTGAGCCACTACCAGGTTACACCCTTTGGCAATCGCTTCCTCAATTACGGCCTCGGTGGAATCCAGACAGGTAATTACGCCTGTACACTCTTTCTGAGCGTCGCCCACGATGAGTCCAGCATTATCATAGCCCTCCTGATAGACAGGTGGTGCCACAGACTCTAAGTGTCCGATGATGTCCGCAATCTTGATCATGGCTTAGCTTGATTTTATCTTGGCTTCGATAGCGCTGGTACTATATCCCTCG
>CAJXOS010000016.1 GCA_913057725.1 uncultured Lewinella sp. | reverse complement strand
ACTAGTGGTCAGGTTCATAAGTCTCTGATACTAAGTCGCTGGGGGTTTTGTCTCAAACTAGGCGACAAAATTCGCGTTTAGCCTAAGCTAAATAAGAGTTTTGGCAACGACGTTTGTGGCAAAAAAACCAAGACTTGGGTATCAAGGATTTATGTAACTGACCACTAAAGCTAAGCCATTTGGCTTTAAGCATAGCAAACCCCACCACATTCCCTTGTCGGAATGGGTGGGGTTTCTTCTTTTTATTACATCGCTCAGAGTATTCCCTACTGCTCTAAGTATAGGCGTAGGCCCAAGCAATGAGCACGAGCTGTAGGGGGAGCCGTAGCGCCAAAAGCCACATGGGAATCTTCATCCCTGCTCCTTTAGAGGTGAAGTGGTAAATGTTGGCTGGGAATATCGCAATGAGTAGTGCGATAATGCCCCATGCTGCCGCCGACTGTGTACTTGGAATCAATAGGCCTATGGCTCCTAAAATTTCAGCTACACCAACAATGACGTTGATCCGTTTTTCCCATTGCTTGAGAAAGGGGGGAGTTAGCTGGTAGTAAAATTTTGGCTGACGAAAATGGTTGATTCCTGCATAAGCATAGAAAGCGGCCATCAAGAATTTTAGATAGTATAGGAGGCTCATGATTCTGGTTATCAATGGTTTTTAGAAGAGGGGCGACGAATTGTTCCAGTAATCAAAGAGGAGTCAAGCTGATAAGTTCATCTTGCGATCTAGTTATTTGCTTAAATTAGTAGAATGAAGAAACGAAACGCCTCCTTACTTACCCTAGGTCTTGGTATTGCTTGCCTGTTTTTTGCCGGGTGGCAATTTTTTCGCGGCCTATCTCCATGGGATTATATTCCACTATCTATTATTGGTCTTGCGGTTATTGCCAGCGGGTATATACCGGTAGAGAAAGACGCTGATGACGATGCAGCTTAAGTAGTTAAGGTTTATCGGTGATTTTACCAGCCAGCCAGCCAGCTTGATTGCAGCCATCATCAAGTTTTTGTAGGTTTGAAGAAATAGTCCTGGCACTAATGTGGTATCTACCTTCTTTCCTATTTTTTATAGTAATGCTTACTAATTGTAGTCCGGAGCCTAGTGAGCAAAATCCTGATCGCGCGCAGCTTGTGCAACAGCAAGCGCAAGCATTCTTCGATACCTACGCCGAACGTTCCGATTGGGAAAAGTTCTGTTCCTTTTACCGCGAAGACATGCAGTTCCACGATGTCATTCTGCAACTTCATCTAGATAGTCTTTGGCAGTTGAAACGCTTCTACCAATGGGATAGCGAAGGTGATCAATTTCAAAAGCTATCGCCAGATCAGGAACATCTGGCGGTGGAGTCTCTGGTAGCAAATGATAGTGTAGCTGTAGCGCGAGGGCGTGTTAATCCGTTTTACTATAGCGGGCACCTTATCGACGTAGAATGGGGTATGGATTTTACCATCTGGCTACACTTTGATGATAGCCTACGGATCACTAAACAAATAGACTGGATGGAATACGATCCAGCTGTACTGGAAAACATGCTGAAACGAGTGCAGGAGAACGGACATGAGGCGATCCCGAACTGGCTAGATTTATCACAAGCCGGTTCTTAGTAGCCTCATGGGCATTAAAACGCCGGAACTTCTAACTCCTTTTTGACCTTTTGATGCTGAAACCAATATGCAACAGCCATGCCCTTTAAACATCTCCCTTTGCTAGAACGAATGGAGAGCTTCTATCAGCTTCCCCGCGACCGGCAACGGTTCGATACTTATCTCGATGTGCTTATCGGGCCCGATCGCGAAGATGTGGTTCTACCCATCGCCTCCTTCAATCCAATGGGCAAGGATCTGGTACTTGAGAAAATAAAGGAATTGCGTGCTGTGGACGCGGAGACACTTATACAAACAACAGTAGAATACGTAAATGCCAATTGGGCAGCCTTGACTAATGACGTCTACACCGTTGCATTGAATTTAGTGGATGATATTGGTGGTGCCTGGTCTAACAAGTACACCACCGATTATACAAGCAAGTTTGACCAAGCCGGAATGGCCAAAAGACATTTCTGCCTTCCTGTATTCTTTACCAGTGAAAATTACGATGCTACTCTAGTTCGCGAACGCGTATTGGAATATCTCTATCGCACGATTCATTGGCTCCATCTGGGAAAACCAGAAACCCTACAGCAACACCTAGATCAGGAAATATTCGTGCAGCGACACGTCAAATCCTACAAAGACCTCACCTTCGACCCCGAAGAGCTTCAGATGATGGAACGACTCCTGACTCAGCAAGGACCGGAAAACTCCGATTACAATACCATCTTTAACTTCTTCTATGGAGACTCAGCCTGTGAGCTGCTGAATTACCCTTGTTATGGTGTACCAGAGATGGCTGGCTTTCGCTACGCTGCTTATTTGGCGGAGGAATAGGGTAGGTAGTTGGATTAGTTGTATTGGTGAATTTAGTTCTGTGAGTCAAATGAGTGGATTTGAAGAAGCATTGGGCTAATATGTTCTTCTATGTCTTATATGGTTTCCTATCTAGTTTTCCTCAGGTGTACTTAGGTGCCTTAGGTGGTTCAATTCAAACCATGTAACTATAACATATTTCCGATTCAACACAACAACTACTGACATCATCCCCAGGCACACCACCGGGGAAACGATTATATTTACTAAGCCAGTTTTACCTTTTCTGGCACTCCTGATTTATCACATAAAATTTGCTCTCGACATGCGTTCATTTCTCACACTTTTTCTGTCATTGACCTTATTTTCATCACTTATCGCACAAAGTTATTCTACCAACGATCCCGCTTATATCGAAGCTGTACAGGCGGGTGAAGCTGCGCTAAAAGGTGAATCCTACGACGAATGTTTGGAATACTACCGAACAGCATTTAAAATCAAGCAGACAAGCTTTCTCTCGACCTTACGTGCCGCGGCTTGTGCCCATTCGGCTAAACAAACGAAACTGCGTGACCAATACTTGGATCATGCTTTTGAATTAAGCCCAGATGGCTCGACGGAAGTCTTCAGAGATTACGACGAGTTTCGCTACCTGGATGGTACTGCCTTTGCCGACCTCATCGAGGAACGGTTTATGGCTGCCTTCCCCAACTATGATGCGGAGCTAGCCGAGAAGCTAGCTGAAGTGGGCGAAACGGATCAGGCACAACGCCGGCACATGCGGGAGGTGTCTGAAAAGTACGGCTGGGAGTCTCCCCAGATGGATAGCCTGTGGACTCTCCAGAACTATAGTGACTCGGTGAATACGGTCTATATCACCCAACTCATCGATAAAATGGGTTACCCCGGAAAATCTGTGGTAGGGGATGAAGCTTCAACCGCCTTTATGGTGATTCAACACGCTGACTTAGAAGTACAAGAAAAATATTTGCCAGTGCTTCGTGAGGCAGCGGATGCCGGTGAAATGCGCTGGTCTTCACTGGCCCTGCTTATTGATCGTATAGAGATGCGTAACGAACGCCCACAAATTTACGGTAGCCAGGTTCGACGTGATCCGGATACCGGGGAGCACTACTTCGCCGAAATCAAAGACCCGCATAACATCGATAAAGTCCGTGCGGAGGTAGGCTTAGGCCCAATACAACAGTACGCCGATAACTGGGACTTCACCTTCGATCCAGACAAGCATATTGCTCGCTTCCAGGAGGAGGAAGGGAAGGAGTAGTTTTGGTTAGATGATTTCCTTGCGTCGGGGGACGCTCAAGAACAGGTTAGATGGTTTGTTTAGTTGGGGGGATTAGTTAGTAGATAAGAATCTATTGCCTTATCTGCCTGATATGGTTCGAAAAAAACTAAGGTGCCCTTAGGTGTCTTGGGTGGTTCAATACCGCCTATGCCTCCCTACGGTAACAAAGCCACATCGCCATAGATAACCCTGGTGCCGCCGTCTTTGCCGCTTACGTATTCGTAAGACCACACATAGACGCCGGCACCCAGTGGTTTGCCCCTAAATGTGCCATCCCAACGCATTGGGGAGTTGTTTTGATCTACCTGTTGCTGAAACAGGAGGTTGCCCCAGCGATCAAATACATTAAGCTGTCCGCTGAAATTAAACTCGGATTCGAAGAAGAACTCCAGTTGGTCATTAATGCCATCTCGGTTTGGGCTGAACGCCGTAGGGACGTAATAAGCAATGTCGCAATCCTTGTCTTCTACGTCATAATTGTAGTACCGCAAGCGATCGTCACAATCAGTAAGAAGTGTAGCGCGGTAGTTGCCAGCTTCTGTTACCACATAAGTTCTACTAGTGTCTCCGTTGGGCCAGATTGCTGAGACGGGAGCCTCAAGCAGTAGCTCTTCTCCATCACAGATCGCTAATTGAATGCGCTCTTCCTCTTCAGGGATTTCTATGACTACGACTGTATCCCTCAACCGGCAGCGCCCCGTATCCCCAAAGGCGATGAGTCGGCCACCACGGTTGATGTCGCGAATGGCTCCTTGCAGACCATCACTCCAGCTGATTGGTAGGTCATAGAAAGTAGCGTCCACTTCCACACTCTCGTCACCACAGATAACAATCGTATCCGGTACTACCTCGAACGGAGCGACAATGACTTCGTCTACGAAGCTGTAAGAAAAGTTGAGCGGGTCAATTGTATCGCAGGCTAAGCGGATCTCCGTAGGTGAACGATAACTGCCAATGATAACAAGGTCCTCAGTGCCGTCCGCTCGATAGCAGGTACGCATGGTTGTCCACTCTTGGGTATTGGTTATGATAGTATCTGGCTGGATCGCGACTTGTAGACTCTGAAAGGCAAAATTTGAAAAATACAGACACTGTGTGTTGGAGTAACACAGTAGGGTAGGGAAGTCGCTACAACTGGCTTCTGGAATTGTAGAAAAGGCTACGTAAATATCCTTTTGCCAGGGGAGGGTATCTGTTAAACGTATATACACTCGTTCCTCCGAAGGAATCCCTTGTGCCATAGCGATCATTCCTTCACCATCTTTTGGGTCAATGTTAAAGCAACCCGCTGGTGGGCGGTAAAGACCACTGGTGGAACAATAATGAAAGAGATCTGGAGAGTTTTCTGGCTCGGGCACGATCAACCACGGCTCCGCTTTTGGGATGTCTCCAAACATTAGATCACAATTTGTAAGGTCTTCAAAACTGTGATTTGGAACTAAGTTCTCTTGGGCAGATGCCAGATTTAGATTCAATAACCAGCAAATGGTTAACGCATATCGGAGGGCCGGGAAAAGCCCTGAGTTTTGGTAAATGTTGGAGCGTTTCATAACAGTATCGGCATGATTTATTTGACCAGTATAGCACTGCCAAATATCTAGGAGCGTGACTCAATTAAAACTACAAAGAAATCGGAGCATTTTGAAATGCTTTCCTTGGAAGTAGAATACTTGCAAAGTAGCGGACGACTGTAGGCTTGAAATTGAATATTAGGGGTGGTAAAGTCCAATTTCTGGTTTCCAATAGGTAATGAATTAGTGGTTTTACAATTCACAATTAGGTGAAAAACAATAACTTTTGTTAAATTAGGCTATCCTCGACGACAAGATACCGTGCAAAGACACTAGCAACGCTACATAGTTAGATGTCGCCCGTAAAATTTGATGCATATGCAATATCAGTGTTGGTATTACAGAGGCGGTGCGCTTGTGGTTGAAAAGTATACTGGCCAGGTAGAGGTCGATCACATCCTTGACAATGACGAGGATTTCCTCAGTCGCTTAGAGGGACCGATTGATGTACTGCTAGTTTTGTCCGATCTAAGCGGCATCACTTTTGCGAATCTTCCAATTGAGGAAATAGCCGCTCTATTCGCTTCTTTTGATAAACACCTTCCTCGAATCAAAAAGATAAAGTCTGCTCTGTATACGGGAATGAGCAACAATGATCTATTCCAGAAGGTCATTAGTTACTCCAATCTTGGTACCGAGCGTCGAATGTCTATCATTCCTTTTGTACATCTTGATATGGCGTTGGAGTGGTTGGATCTGACGCCTGCTGAACAAGACTCCATAAAGGAAAAGCTAAAGTAGGACTACCCTGCCGACAAGTTGGGCCTACTGAACTGTTATCAATACATTTGTCCTTCATGTTATCATGCCTGACAAATGTATCCAATGATGAACAGCATCGGAATAGTGGCCGGTATCGGGCCAGAATCCACCATTGAATATTATCGGTTGATCATTAAGCGTTTTCGCGAACGCCTGAACAGTAGGCATTACCCCGAGCTGGTACTGCACAGTATTGATATGACAGCAATGCTAGATTTGGTCTTTCAGGACAAACTTGACGAGTTAGTAACCTTCTTACAAGAACGAATTCAAGTGTTAGAAGCTGCTGGTGTTGACTACGTGGCCTTGGCTTCCAATACACCTCATTTAGTTTTTGATCAGGTAGCTGCAGGTGTAGGGCCGAAGATGATTAGTATTGTGGAAGCAGCCTGCCAAAAAGTAGCTGATGAAGGTCTGTCGAAAGTGGCTTTACTAGGCACTAAATCAACGATGACCAAGGGCTTTTACCAAGCAGTAGGACAGCGCAATGGAATAGAGATCGTGGTGCCGAATGAAGCGGATCAGGATTTTGTGCATGAGAAATACATGGGCGAATTGGTGTTTAATCAAATTGTACCTGAAACGAAGCGTAGGCTAAAAGATATTGTGATGGGTATGCAGGAGACGCACCAGATTGAAGGTCTCATCTTGGGCGGGACGGAATTACCGCTGATCCTTCAACAGTCAGATTTTGAAGGACTGAACGTTTTTGACACTACCTTAATTCATGTAGAGGCCATTCTTGACAAAATGATAATGGATAACGATGAGCAACACAAGTAAGGCACCAGCGAATTTCACGATTATCCAGGCAAAGACCGAGCAAGAGATAGATGTTGTTCGTATGCTCTTTCAGACTTATCAAAAGGAACTTGGCAAAGACCTTACCTTCCAAAGTTTTGAAACCGAACTACGCGATTTACCGAAGGGCTACGAAGCACCAAGTGGTTCGCTCTTACTATTACGGGATCTAGATGACCAGGAGTTTGTAGGCTGTGTAGCGGTCAAGAAACTCGCGGGAAAGAAATGTGAGATGAAACGCTTGTACGTAAAGCCTTCCCATCGGGTGAAGAAGTATGGGCAAAAACTTGCTGTGGCAATACTAGAAGAAGCCAAAGCGCTCGGCTACGAAGAGATGTGGTTGGATACCTTGGAAGAACTCGTTCCGGCTGTTAGGCTATACGAAAAGCTGGGGTTCCAAGAGACCGAAGCCTATTATGATAACCCTCATGAAGGAGTGGTGTATATGTCTAAAGTCTTATAAATGGGGCTAAAGGTATTATCCATGAATTCATAGAGTTTTCTTAATTCGGATTTCAGTTATAGGTAATCCTTTAAGGCGAGTTAGATTTGATGAATCGGGGCGCTGTACCATTATGCGTACTGCCTGCCCCCCTCCCCTTTTTCAGCATCTAAATATCTAACACAACATGAGGAAACTTCTACTCTACCTATTGTTATTGGCAGTAGGATATCTCCCAAATAGCTATGCGCAAATTGACGCCGGTTTTGTACGAGACTCCATCGAAATTGAACGCGGAATCGCTGGCACTACTGATTTTGAGCCTTTCTTTCGACTGGTGAATACAGCCTTTGATGATGATAATCGACCACTGACTAGTATCATCTATCGTTACCTGACGGAAACCGAACTAGTCCCAAACCAACGGCAAACCTTCGAATACGATGAGGATGGTAATAAGACCATGTTCTTGCTAGAAGAGTGGGATCAAGGTACTGAGGCTTGGCGAGCATTGAAGCAAGAAGAGAGTACTTATGAAGACGGTCGTCTTGCCATTTTCCTAAGGAAAAGACCAGTAGATGGCACCCTCCAAAACCGTAGACGATGGGTCTATCAGTACACCATGGGAGGCATGGAAACTGGAAAGCTCCTACAAAGCTGGAATGCTGATATGGGCAGCTGGGAAAACCTAAGTCGTAAGACGACCAGCTACGATGGTGAGGAGAGAATTTCCGAACAACTTCTCGAGCGCTTCTCCGGTGGTGTCTGGAAAAATAGCCGCAGAAGAACGTGGACTTGGGGTATGGGTGCCTTGCAGCCTTCTCAGACTGTAAGCCAGATTTGGTCTTCTATGGAGCAGGATTGGGTTAATGATGCCCGAAAAAGCTACGGGGCGGGCCCGAACGGCTTATGGTCAAGTTCGGTAGTAGAGCAGTGGAATCCTAATACGGGTGAATGGGAAAATGATCTGCAAGAGCAATTTGCAATTGACTTAGCTAATGCCGAAAGCAATTACAGCTTAGCCAATTGGAACGGGGAATGGCAAGCCAACTTGCGTGGGCAGTTTACTTATTCTCCTGGGGAAACTCAGGCCTTGCTCCAAAACTGGAATGGCAGTGAGATGCAGTATGATAATTTCCTACGGTCTAGATCTATGTTCAATAGTATGCGACTGCCAGTACAGCAAACTGGTATGCAAAGCTGGAATGGCGATGCAGGCAACTGGGAAAATCAGACCTACACCAGACGAACCACCTATTTCTGGCGCTCTACAGAGCCCAATAGTACTACTGAGATCGTACAAAATCGCTGTACGATTCCCAACCCTTACTTCAGTGGTGCGACGATCAGCTGTGAGTTGCAGGCACAAGATTTTCCCTTAAACCTCGAGGTGTACAACCTCTATGGCCAACTGGTCTTACACAAGCAAGTAGGCAGTCCGACTTTCCAGGCGGAAACAAGCGGTCTGCCAAGCGGATTGTACGTGTTTAAGCTATCCGATGATAGTGCCGTATATCAGCTCCAAAAGGTAGTTGTGGCCAATTGATGCTTACTGTTATCAGTCGTCAACAGAACGGACTTGATTTAACCTCATTATTGACTTTCCAATCTGAATAAGATGTTACGCATATTTCTTTTCTTCTGTCTTTTATTAATCCTTGATACGAGTGTGCAGGCGCAGCACTTTGATGATATGTATCAGCCCCAAGTTGGGCCAGCTAAAACCTGGGAAGATTCCGGCTGGTACTTTATGCCTACGCTCACTCGCTTTGAGATTTTTGGTACCGGAGTCAGCCCACAAGGGATTGGTACCCTGTCGGTGACTTTCGAATCGACCGACAATAGCGGCCTAGTATTTTTTGGTCAAGCCCTTTTCTTTTATCGAGAGGAAGATGTACCTCCTGGTGCGGACCTTGGTATAGGCACACAGGGTTTTGCCACAGTTTTACTTCCGCAAGATTTACTGCTTTGCCCAGATGAAGAAGCAGAGCAGGGTATGGGGCAAGATGATCCTTATTTCCCCTTAGCACTGGTGGGACGTTTCGAGCGGATTGGGCTGCAGTGGCTGAATAATCCGATCCTCATGCGTATCCAACTCAATGATTTTGTGGTAAACTAGTACTACCACCGAACAGAGTGGCCGTTTTGGGGTTGTAGCTGCATGATACTGTACAAGGTACAATTAGCAATCAGCATAATTCTTATGGCCCCCCTATCATTGCAAGCTCAGGACCTGGCGGGCTACCGATGGCAGAATCGCCTGGTCCTGATCTTAGCAGAGGACTCAAGTAATCCACTTTTCCAAGAACAAGTACAGGTATTCCAAGACGAGGAAGAAGGACTTCAGGATCTTCGTATTGTCGTCTTTCAGGCCTTGCCCCAAAGATATACTCGCGGTACCCAGCAGCTCCCCAATTGGATAAGCGGTGACCAGTTGTACGAAAGCTACAAATCGCAAGACAGCTCCTTTGAAGTCTTGTTATTAGGTTTAGATGGCGGCATAAAACTACGCCGCCATCGAGTAGTGACGGTTGATGAACTCTATGAGTTGATCAATACCATGCCCATGCGCCGAGCTGAGCTACGCCGCCGGGGAGGTGGCTAGCATTAGGAGGTTGAGTCAGCATTCAACTTCGCCAGCAACAACTTCTGGTAGATCCACTCTTTGATCCCTTTGGGTTGGTGTAGGTCCATCCGCTTCAACAGCAGTCCTTGCTTTCCGACTGGCGTCATGAACAGGCCACTGAAAAGTGTCTTTACCAGCTTCCATTTAGAATGTAACTCACTCTTGAGGCCTTTTAGGGCTTTGCCAATTACGATCTCATCTTCAGAAAGATCAGTGCCAAATGGGAAGGCGTCGAAGAAACCTCGCTCTTTGTATCGGCGAATGATAGCCTGATAGGCCGCAGGATAATTATTTCGGAAAACCACGGGGATTTCGTAGTCCATCGCAAGTTTGCCAGCCTGTTTGGCCCAATTCATCAATTCTGTCTGGAAGCGAGAATCCGTGATATTCAGCAAGCGCTGAATGATTTCCTGATCCGTACAACCACGGATAAAAGCAATACCGTATTCCGTGATAACAATATCTCGGAGGTGCCGAGGAATCGTTATGTGCCCGTAGGAAGGTAGGATGTTAGAGATAACCCTTCCTTTTGAGGTCCGCGTACTTCGCATATTGAGGATGGAGTGGCCATCGGGCAATTCCTGTGCCATGGCCACAAAGTTGTACTGGCCACCAACGCCACTTACCACCTGGCCATTTTCCAGGCCATCACTTACTGCTGCTCCGAGCAGGGTTTGCATCATACAGCTGTTGATAAAGCGTGCGTTTTTACGGTGCAGTCGGTCTAGTGTCTCGTGTCCGTAGAGCTGGTTGATTTTCTGTACGCTCTTCATGTTGATGAGGCGCTTTTCCTCATCCGGCAAATCCTTCAGCCACTGGTAGAAAAACTGAGGTCCGAGGAAGAAACCACCCTGCATAACCTGGCCATTCTTCAAAGCGGTACCTAAGCAGTGCCTTTGCATTTCAGCCAGCGATTCTAGTTGCCGTACGTCAGGCGTAATCTCAAGGCCAGAAGGGGTATAAATCTTCCGATTACTGAAGCTTAAATCTGGTCTAAAGATTCCCCATTGCTGTAGGAAGTAGAAATCAGCTGCTGAGATTCGGCCGTGGATGACCTTGTTTTCGAACAAGACCTCTAGGATGTCCTCTTCAAATTCTTCTTTTATCAATCCTCTATTGAGGAGCTTCTGCAAACCAATATGGTCATAGACCTTCTTTTTTACAATGCCTGCCTGGTAGAGATGCATGAATCCGTCTACCAACATTTCGGAAGCACCAAAGAGTCCAGTCTCAAAAGGTTTAGTATCACCAATTCGATCGATGATCTCCCCAAACTTTTCTTGCAGTTGAATGTCCTCCAGAATTTCTTTGTAAACTCCATTGTACTGTTGCCGTAGTAGTAGATTATACACGGTACTATCACCCAAGGCCCCAATACCAATCTGCAGTTCGCCATCATCTTTGACTAAGGCACTGGAATAGAGACCAATCATAAAGTCGGCTTCGGAAACGCTCATTTTCGGAGGACCAAAAATTCGATGATACTTGGTGTGATCATCAAGCACATAATCGAAGAAGTCATTATCTACCACGGCATCTCCAAACATGAAGGGAAGGTTCTGATTAACCTGTGCTATAGTCGCGAAGTTTGCCCCTTCCTTCTTCAATTGAGCCACCATATCCATTGTTACATCAGGGTTGCAACTTAAGGAGTAAACCTCTTCGCCGTCTACCTCTCGTTTAGCGACCAACTGCGCAATAACGTTCACATCGCGGTCTAGCATGTCTCGTACAACGTGGGTGTAGTTCGATGATACATAGTTTTGCTGCGCATCACGATTGCCCAGGTACTTGCCCGGAGGGAAGTAGAATTCAATCACCTTGATATTATCTGGGAGGGTGCCTGCCATTCGGGCTAGTTCGTAATCAAGATCTGGATAATCGCCGAACACGCGCTCGGCAAAGGGCCCCATGAAGCGTTTCTCTAGATCGCTACTGCCCTGTGGCTTTTCGAGGGTGAGGGCCGTACAAATGGTAAGATCAATGCCTGGATCTGCAGCCGCTTGCTGGTAGAAGGCATTAGTGATATGGTTGGCTTTGCCTGCCGCCAGCGGAATACCCAGTACGATTTTCTTACCGATCCGCTGAATCACTTGGCGCACAATGGTGTGCTCGTTAACAGGTACGCTAGTCATAGTGGTGTGCTTGGTTAGGAATACATCTGCGGGATATCTGCCATCCGCTTTCATCTCCCTGTCTATCGAATTCCCGCGTACCTCAATATACAGACGCAACGTAGCATTTAAACTGACAAACATCAATGGTTTAGAGCGCTGATGTCACCCTCTAATGAGCTGGTAATCAGAGTGCCAAAACACATTTTTCTGTGATGTTGTATCTTGAATGTTCAATGACTACCGTGGCTTTAGCTTAATCTAAACTTCAAAATCATGCCCTATTACCAATATCTCCGCCAGGTTGATGAGGACGAACGTCAACGTACTGCTGCTGGCTTGTTGCGTCTCAAAACAGCGCTGGCAAATAGCGTTCCTGCCAAGACGATTTCGGAAAACTTACTGATCGCCACCTGGAATATTCGAGACTTTGATGGCAAGGCCTATGGCAAACGTTCAGAGGAGGCAATCTACTATATAGCAGAAATACTGGATCACTTTGACCTCATTGCTGTGCAGGAGATCAATGAAGACCTTGATGGTCTCTACCGTGTTCGTCGCGTTTTAGGCAATCAGTGGCGGATAATTTACTCGGATACGACCTCGGGGAAATCAGGAAACCAAGAACGACTCGGTTTTCTTTACGACTCTCGGAAATTGACGTTTACGGATCTGGCGGGTGAGATCGTTATTCCGCCCATCGAAGTGGAAACGGAAGATGGTTCCAAAACCTATGAACCACAAAAGCAATTAGCCCGAACGCCTTTTATTGTAGGCTTGCGTACGAGCTGGTTTAAGTTCATGATATCGACTGTGCATATCGTTTACGGTAGTGGTGTCAATGACTCCCCTGAACGCGTAAGAGAGATACAACTGCTCTCCGATTTTTTAGCCGAACGAACGGAGCGCCGTTTCGCACACGCCAGGAACTTGATTCTGCTAGGGGACTTCAATATTTTTAAGAAGACCAATAAAACCTTTGCAGAAATCACTAAGAACTTTCACATTCCCGAAGAGCTTCAAGACCTACCTAGTAATGTGAGCCAGAATAAATATTACGATCAGATTGCCTTCAAAGGGGATGTTCCGGTAGCGGATATCAATGCGGGTATCTTCAATTTCTTTGAGCATGTCTACCGTCTGGAAGATGAGCTTGACTATGCTTCCCAGATGCCTGATACCTATTCCGACAAGACGGACCCTGCGGCCAAGACTCGCTATTTCAAAACCTACTGGCGTACGCATCAAATATCCGACCACCTCCCGATGTGGGTGGAGCTGAAGATTGATTTCAGTGAAGATTACCTGAGGAATATGTTGTAGGATTTAGAGACTAAACAAGGTGGGAAGAAAGCGTTAGCGCCACAGCCGAGTTGACAGGTTTTGGATGGATTTCATATAAAACTATGTATAATCAAAAAAGTTACAATTAAATAAATAGTTGCTTTTTTGATTACATTGTTGTATCTTGCAGTCATATCAAACACTATTGTGGTAATGGCGCTTATCAGCGTGCTCTGTTCAATTCATTGCACACAAATAGTGATTGCATTAAACGAGAAACAATCAATAAAAACGCGTTAACTAATCTCTCTAAAAATGAACAAGATTCTAAATCTACTTCTACCGGTATTCCTATTAGTAATTGGTGTCCAATTCACCCGGGACTACTTTGGAGATACGGGTAAAGAAAAACGAAGTCAACTTGAGCAACTCATCTCCGGTGGAGAAGAAGCACTGGGTATTCTAAAAAGCGAGTACAAGGAAAAAACCATCAAAATCGCTAAGATCCCTATCAAGACCTATGAGGTTGGCTATGAATTTGAGGTCGGAGACACCAGATACTCTGGTTTGAAAACCCTGCAAGAATTGCCAACGGAGCCAACCATTCGGGTGAAATATTTGCCATCGAATCCAGAAATCAATGCAGCCAATCCCGAAGAAGAGCTGGCATCATTAACAGAGTATGAGGGTAGTACTTCCACGCTCCTCCTAGGGTTAGGATTAATCCTAGCTGGATGTGGATTAGGCTTCTTTAGGTACAAGTCTTTTCAAAAAACCAAAGCTGCCTAATAGCAAAATACACGATAGAAATCCGGAACGGATTAGCCTCACCTTAGGGGCTTCTGTTCCGGACCGTCTATTGCATCAATAGTAAACTTTATTCTTTCCAAAACAGGTATTCAAGTGAGAAGCTGTGCGTATAATAGTATTCTCATTCTTGAAAACTGCTAAAATGACCACCATGAAAAACAGTGTCGCGCTCTTTTGTCTTTTGTTAAGTTTTATTCCCGGTTCTCTGTTCGCTCAGCTTATTGCCGGCGAGGTTCCATTTAGTTACACTTTACACGAAAGTGATCTGCATATTGAATCAGCGAGTGTAATCGTCTCTTTGGATTTAATCGACCTAAACTTCGATGGAGAAGATGACCTCAGTTTCCAAATTCGAAAAGCGGCAGATGGGAGGAGAACGGCTTCCGTGTTTCCACGTGCCGACAGCATCGGAATATGTCATGTTCAGGGACTGAACTATACACCTGCTGAAATATATGAAGCGGGGAATTCAATGGAGTGTACTGACGCGAGTGGATTTGATCTTGATCCGGCGCTGGTTGGATATGGTCTTGGTCGGTATGATAATGGAACGGTGGAAGGATTTCCAGCCCAAATCACCAATGGATATCTTCATTATGAATGGAAAACAGCGGTGGGAGCAATTGAAGGCTGGATAAAAATCTCTTTTGACTTGACTGAAGAGTCAATCTTCCTGACCGTGCATGAATGGATAATCAATGACGAACTGTCTTCGACTCAAATTCTTGAGCCACAAGAAGCCGTTTCTCTATATCCCAATCCTGTCGTGGATGGCGTCCTGTATTACTCTTCTGAACAGGACATTGAACACTTTGAGGTCTATGATTTACGAGGCCGCTTGTTAAGAAACGGGGTGGTTTCTGATAATGAAATCCCCATGAATGGATTGCGGGGAATGGTAGTTGTCAAGCTGCAAACAGAAAAAGGTACGTTGTCTAAGAAGGTCTTCATCGAATGATGAACTCCGATTGAAACGCAATTCGCGCTCTACATCAATACCTCGACTTAAACCCCGCCGAACATGTTCAAGATTTTTCGCTGGAATAAATCCGAACCCCCCAAGATCAAAATGCTGTCAGTCGCTGAAACCCTATTGAATCAATTTGAGGATAGCCTGAACTTGAGTTACCGAAACCGAAACGTAAAGCTCAAGGACAATGCCGTTTGGCAAGACATCCAGACCTATGATGCGAATATAAAGGAGGAGATTGCCATCCTTGCCTTGACTAGATTGATTGATAAGGAAGACAACAAATACCAGCACTCGGTAGTGCGCAGAAAGATCTTTCGTACCGTATTCAACGCTAAGAATCCACCGAGCCAAGATGCCCTACTCGCCGTTTTTAATCTCTGCTCTAACCTTGAGGGGTATTACAGCTACCGTCTTCCACCTAATGAAATTCTTTTCTGTTTTGAGCACTACAAGGAACGCTTTGGCAAAGATGAAGCTTACCTCATGGCTTGTACAACTTTGATCCGTTCATTCGACGAATTCCGTTGGGAAACTTCTCTAAAGAAGATTGTCACGGCCCTAGAGAAACTCAACTTTGCGGCCAACGAGACCTCCGTCTACGATCGGCGAGATCAACTTGGTCAGCACCTGGATGTGCAATGGGAGGCTTATGACGACACTTTTAAGGCAGTCATTGAGCACTGCTGGGAATCAGGCCAAAAATCCAAGCCTACGCAGAAATGGCTGAAGCAATCGAAGGAACTGATTAGTGGAGCATCAAGTCCCACAGAACTTACTCGCCACCTGAGTGAAATATTTGAGCTGTTGATTGCCTTTGGAAAAGCGGAGGTGAAGCGTATACAAGAAGGCGGCAACTCCCGGCAGTATTATTTGTACGAAACCAATGAAATTGCTGTAAGCTATCTGGTTTGGTTTGCCGGATTACTGGATGATCAGGTCGTTAATGGCTTGGTCGGTCAGCTGGCCGTAGCTTCCTATAATAAGATTAGGTGGATTGGTTGCTTATCCACTAAGAATGGTAACGCTTGTATGTACGCCTTCACCCTCATGTCGCCGAAGGCCGGAATAACCCAGCTCCTAAACATCCGCAATAAAACCCGAAATAAGTCGATCAAAAATACCGCTGATAAGCAGTTGGCTCGCAAGGCGCAAGAGCTGGGTATTTCTGAAGAAGCATTGCTGGAGTTGTCTGTGCCATCCTTTAATCTAGAGCACAACCAAAGCAAGTGGCAGATTGACAGCTACACGGGGGTGATTGATATCTCCGAAATGAATAATCCGACCACCTACTGGATCAACAATAAGACTGAGAAACAGCAAAAGTCTGTACCCAAAGAGGTAAAGGAAGATCACAAGGAAGCCCTAAAGGCTTTCAAAGCTACCTTGAAGGAAATTAAGACGGCCGTTAGTGTTCATGCCAAGCGCCTGGAGAATTCCTATCTGGATAATATTGAGTGGACTGTAGACAACTGGCGAGAGAATTACTTGGACCATCCTTTCCTGTCACGTTACGCGCAACGGCTCATCTGGTGGTTGGACGAACAGCAGACCGCTATCGTAGGGGACAAAGGCCTGATGGATGTTGAAGGAGCTCCCATAGATTTGACACAGTTCAAAATCGTCAAACTTTGGCACCCGATCTACAGTGAGGTGGCAGAGGTAGCAGCTTGGCGAAACTACATCCTGAGTGAAGAGATTAAGCAACCCTTCAAGCAAGCCTATCGAGAAATATATGTAGTAACTGACGCTGAGATTACCACCAATATTTACAGCAACCGCTTTGCGGCGCATATTCTCTATCAGCATCAGTTCACAGCTTTAGCCAAGACCAGGGACTGGAGTTACACACTACAGGGAGCTTTCGATTCGCATAATACGCCTACTCGATCTATCCCGAAGTTCAATCTGGCGGCTCAGTTCTGGGTAGAACCCATTACGGATGACACCGGAGGAACGGGTATTTACACCTATGTGGCTTCTGATCAAGTACGTTTCTACAATGGAAGAGAAACATTGGAAATGGCTGATGTACCTCAGATTGTCTTCAGCGAAATCATGAGAGACGTAGACCTTTTCGTTGGAGTAACGAGTATTGGTAATAACCCCGAATGGGAAGATGTGGGCGAACGACGCCAATATTGGCACAATTACTCCTTTGGCAACTTGAGCGAAACGGCCAAGACCAGAAAGGAGGTGCTGGAGCGCATTCTACCTAAACTCAAAATTGCTGATCGCTGCCAGATCGTGGATAAATTCCTAATCGTAGAGGGGACCATCAGACAATACAAAATTCATCTGGGCAGTGGCAACATTCTCATGTCGCCGAATGATCAGTACTTGTGCATTGTACCAAGTTCTAGAAGCGCAAAGTCGAAGATCTTTTTGCCCTTTGACAACGACAGAACGCTCTCTATCATCATCAGTAAAGCCTTCCTGCTCTATGCGGATGATAAGATAACCGACTTTACCATCACCCGACAAATCAAGTTATAAGATGAAGACCATTACCATCAAAGACCGCACTTTCGGAGGCGGAAGTATCAACGAGATCGATCTCCGGCTGGAATCAGAAGAGATAACGGTTAAGGACCTGATTATTAGCCGGGTGAAAAGAGAAGTAGAGATCTATAATAGTGAAATGGATGTCGCGTATTCTGGCCTCGTAGTCCCCAACAAAATTGAGGAGCTATTGAACCGGAAAAAGTCTGGCAGTCGCCGTAAAGTGGATTTTGAAAAGCAGTCCTATCAAGCCTTGGCTGGCTTCCAGAACAATCAGTTCTTCGTTATTATCAATGACAAACAAGTAGACGACTTGGAGCAAAGAATCGATGTGCTATCGATAAAAGAAGTGGAGTTCATTAAATTGACGCCTTTGGTGGGGGGCTAATTGCAGTACCTCGCCGTGGTTACCTTTTGTAGAGTAATACAACTAACCGGAAACGCCGCGTAATCCTTTCTAGGAAAAGGATCGGCAAGCAAACCAGTTGAAATGCAAATATTAGCAACGAAAGCCGTTCTGGAAGGCTCGGAAATAAATGTTCTTCACAAGGAAAGTGATACTTGGATCATCATCTCAAAAAGCGAGTTTGATCGCGATGAGAAGTATGATGAAGATGAGATTTTTGTCATTGATGAGGAGTACCTCTATGAACGTATTCCTAATCTGCGGGGCAAGCTAGATCAAGCAGACCAGACCACCATTAATGTTGACTACACAACTGGCGAGATAAACGTTAATCCGAAGCATTTTCATTTCGGAATTCCAACCCACAGTGCCAAAGCTGTCAGACAAGCCAATGCTGGATTCAGTTTCTTTTATTATTTCTACAATGTCCGATCACGGTATAAGTCAGTGGCGCTGATTATTCTGGGCTTGCTAGTGGCAGCGCGTTTTATCGGCTGGTTCTTTTATATCCCCCTAGCTATTTATGTGGCATTTAAGGTCTTGGAATTGCTGAAGACCAGAGATATCTACTACTCTGGTGCCTTGGTTCCAGCTATCGTAATCGATGCGGAGTCGAACAAAATTGCTGCCTACACAGATCTGACGCAGGGCTTTGGTTCCTACCCAATCATTAGAGTGCGGGTGTATCCGCTGCCAAAAAAATACCGGATCAACGGGACAAGAATCCCAATTGCTGGAGGGTACTACAATACAGAAGACTACAGCCACTGGAATTATTACGAACCTAATCCGATTCCAACAGGAATAAAGGATGAGCAGATCATCAACGAAAAGCTAAGTGCCATTTCTACCATCGAATGGGTCACCCTGAAAAACGAGATCAAAAAGTTTGACGGAATACCAGAAGAAGGATATTACCCCATTCAAATCGAAGACTCCGACTGGAAGGATATAGACCTGGAGGCAATTGATTGGGTGAACCTCAAACCGTAGAAGTATAAATTAGGGGCATCTGACCTTTGGCGAGTTACAAATACTAGGCTTCAGGCTACACCTACTGGCGAATTACAGCCGTTTTCTCCAACGCTCTTTCGAATTACCACTGTGACATGCAATTTTATGGCATATCGTTAATCACCAATACCGATGTGCCATGGGCCAATGTATGAAAATAGTAATCGCAATAACTCTTTTGATTAGTTGTGAAAATGAGCTTTTAGCTGATATAGGCAATTTTGATATCTATCAAATTAATTGGCAAGACCGCGTGTACTACCTGACACTAGAGAGCACCGGAACACTGAAGGATAATGACCTCTGCTACTATGACTTTCAGGGTGAATATCAAATGGAAGTGACGGACCATATTGATCAGTATTTACGACACAGTCCAGAAGTATTCCTGCATGCCAAAATGGAGGGAATTCATATCGATAGCCTTTCCAATAGCTCCGGAGAACCGTTTAGATTTGAATCTCCCATCTTCTTATTTGAGGGGCGAGTTCAAGTCTCTTCGGATAGCCTTTTTGGGAAGTATGAATTAACGGGGGCTCAGAATGGGAATACATATGGGATAATCTCCTCTACCTCAATTACAGCTGCTGATAGTGTCTGGATTAACCGTAGTAGCATGCGGTGTATTGCCACAATGGATGATGGATTTTGTGGTTATGGCTTTTTTTCGGCCACTATTGAGCCCGATTCAGAACAGGCTGTAATACTTCAAAGTGAGCTCCAAGCCTTAATGCCTAATGAAGGGGACCGCGACGTAGAACGTGCCGAGCGGCGCGCCGAGGAATTTTCAAATAAGATAGAAGCCCTTGTTGAGGAGCAGATTGTGATGATTGGATCTTGTTCATGTTAACGAGTCTACTTCCTAAGAGGTAGCGCTGTTAGTCAAAACAAGACTTGCATTATTTCCCCATTTTCCCCGATCTTCAGCACAAACCACCTGATGATGCAAAAACACGAATGGCGCAAAAAAGAAAAACAGTTCTATCAACCGAAGCCAAAACCGGAGGCTATTGACATTCCTGCTTTTCCATATTTGACCATAGCAGGGGAGGGGAATCCTAATTCTGAGGATTTTGCGGAGTGCATTACCGCATTGTATTCGGTATCCTATGCCGTGAAGATGCAGTCGAAAAGAATGGACCCACTACCTGCTGGTCACTACGACTACACGGTATATCCGCTGGAGGGGGTATGGGATCTGAAGCGCGACTCCCAACCTAACCCAGACGGGAGCATCAACAAGGATGATTTGATCTTTAACTTGATGATTCGTCAACCAGACTTTGCGGATGCGGAGTTTGTGCATCAGATGATTGAGCTTACCAAGGCCAAAAAGCCAAGCCCCAAGCTAGAGCATCTCCGGTTTGAACGGATTGAGGATGGCCCTTGCGTTCAAATGTTGCACAAGGGGAGTTTTGATGACGAACCAGCCAGCTTTCGTATGATGGAAGTTTATGCCGAAGAACATGGGCTTCGACGCTTGTCAAAAATCCATAGAGAAATCTACCTTTCGGATTTTCGTAAAGTGCCCGCTGAAAAGCTCAAGACTGTCCTTCGATTCAAGGTGGAGCAAGCCTAAGTATTTCCCTAAAACCTAAAACCATGGCATTTCCAGAAGACCTAACCTTCTTAGCAGGCCAGAACGATACTTTCGAAATGGATGTGGAGGATTACCGCAGCGACTATCACCAGTTGATGCAAGAGCGTGGTTTCTCGGAAGACTCTCTAGAAGCCTGGGTAGGACAGCCGATTACGGAAGAGTCTATTAAGTCTTGCCTGAAGTATTTCTATGACGATGCTCCCATCGGACTGCTGATCTACTTCTATGAGGAGGAGCAATTGAAAGTATGGCTGCTCAATCAGGAAGGTTTTCAGTATCAGACACAATTCAATACCACGATAGAGGAAATTGATCAACTTGAAAAAGGGCTGGGAGCTGCTTTGGAGTTGAATAAGTTTGAGCAAAATCGTGCGGTAAGAAAACGAGGCGCTGGCCGCGAAGATATAGGACTGGTCGACCCGCAAGTGCAGCTGGATAGTGTTGTTGACCAACTCAGTGCGCTCCTATTGCCAGCGGGATTAACGGATCACCTACGCAAGTCTGCTACGGAGCATCTGATCATTGTTCCTGCCTTAAACTTACAACAGATCCCCTTCAGCATACTTAAACCGTTTGCGGACGATACCCTCTTTGTAGAGAAGTGGTCTTACTCCATAGCATCAAGTATTTATGATATCGCCAGGCTGACTCTGCGCAAGCAAAGCCGGAAGAGTGGGGTAGTGGGCTTTGAGGAAAATTCCCTAAATGCAGAAAATACAGTGTTGGTAGGCAATCCCAAATTCAGTAAGTCGGCAGGTTGGACATTGTCGCCGCTCCCGGGTTCGGAAAAGGAGATCCATGCCATCTCAGAGCAATTGTCCATTGATGCTAGTGAAGTGCTAGTGGGCGAAGCGGCTATCCTGCCAGCGGTAAAGCAGAAAACACAAGATGCCTTGCTCCTTTATTTTGCCACCCATGGCATTGCCGATCCTGACGAGCCACTGGATGGTAGTGGTTTGTTTTTTGCCCCTACGGAAGAGAACAAAACCGGTTTCTGGACAGCACGCGAGATACAAAACGACAACTTCTCGGCAATTTTGGTCGTACTTAGTGCCTGCCAGACAGGCTTGGGTAAAAGCCGGGACGCAGGTGTGATTGGCCTGAGCAGAGCATTCCATTTAGCGGGGGCGGAGAACATCTTGATGAGCCTTTGGTCCGTAGACGATAATGCTACTAATAGCCTCATGCAATTGTTCATGCAGAAGATACACGAACCGCATAAGTTTTTTCCCAGTGAACCCTTGCGGCAAGCAATGCTGGAGTACCGTAAGCTTTACCCACAGGATAAGCCTATCTTTTGGGCATCCTTCTCTACTTTTGGTATTCCGTACTAACTCCCCTTAATTCAATGATACAGTTCTTACCTGCTAAAACTTCGGCTGATTTTGAACAGATATCCGTACTGGCTAATGAGATATGGACAGATCACTACGTACCCATGCTCGGGCCAGCACTTATTGAGTATATGCTAGAGAAATTCCAATCCCCTTCGGCAGTAGCCCAACAAGTCGAAGAGGGTGTTTCGTATTATCTCCAACAACACAAAGATCAGATTGCAGGTTACCTGGCATTTTATCCCAAGGAAGGCGCTATGTTTTTGAGCAAGATCTATGTGCATAAGAATTATCGGGGTTTAGGCCTCGGCCGTGCGGCCATGAACTTCATCGAAGAGCAGACCCGTACTGCTAATTTATCTCGACTTCGACTAACGGTAAATAAGAAAAATGAAGGATCAATTGGCGCCTACGAGCGTATGGGATTCAAAAAGATAGAGGAGGCTGTATTTGATATTGGCGAGGGCTTTTTTATGGATGATTATGTACTAGAAAAAGAGCTGTAGCTGGCTTAAATAAGCGATCTTTACAAGAAACATCAACCCTATTTATGGATAATCGTAGCTTACCTATAAATGTTGAACAACTCTTTGCAGCGCCTGTGGCCACCGTGTGGAAAATTATTACGGAGCCCGATCATATGAAGCAATGGTTTTTCAACAACATCCCCGACTTCAAACCTGAGGTGGGTTTCCACACCAGTTTTCCAGTAGTTTCAAATGGCCGCACATTCACGCACAAGTGGACCATTACTTCAGTAGCTAAGGAAAGTCAGATCGTCTACTCCTGGGGTTATGCTGAATATCAGGGTCAAGGGCATGTCTCCTTTACCTTAATTCCTCAGGGCAATCAATGCATGCTCGTACTGTCGAACATCGGCTTAGACTCCTTTCCCGCTGATATCCCAGAATTCAGCCGTGCTGGCTGTGAAGGAGGATGGATATACTTCATCAAAGGACAGCTAAAGAACTACGTAGACAAGCACCAACTCAACTCAGCCAATTAACCCATTATCAAACCACCCAAGACACCTTAGTGCACCTTAGTTTAAAATCATAAGAGACAAGGGTCTCAAATAACTAAATTTACTCACCCAACTAATCTAACTAACAAACCATCAAACCACCAAATCATGCGCGTAAGAGCAATTAGCGTTCCAGTCATGGATCAAGAAAAAGCCCTCCAATTCTATACCGAGATACTTGGATTCCAGATCCGACACGATATACCAGTAGGCGGAGGCAACCGTTGGTTGACCGTAGTAGCTCCAGAAGATCCCGATGGACCTGAGGTATTATTAGAGCCTTCACCCAAAGACTTTCCTCCTGCAAAAACCTTCCAAGCGGCACTCTATGACGCCGGTATTCCGTGGACCCAGTTCGAGGTAGAGAGTGTACAAGCAGAATTTGAACGACTATCTGCTGCCGGTGTACAGTTTAAAATGGGACCGACTGATGCGGGTCAAGTGATCATCGCCGTTTTTGATGACACCTGCAATAACTACATCCAGATCCTGGAAATGAAGTAAGACTACCCTATAGCATATACCTCAGCCCACCTAACCTTCAAACCAACTAACTTCCTCGTTCCCGAGCGTCCCCCGACGCGAGGAAGAAAACGCGCTCAACAAAACGCAACGTCCAACATCTAATCAAAACCCTACCATGAATACGTACGTAAAAGTTCTCCTCTTAATGGTCTTCATCTTCCTAATGGAGGCTGCGCCTTTCTTATACAATGATGCCTACACCATGAAGGAAATGAAGTGGGGGTGGATCGTAGGTATGCCTTTGGTCCTCTTCTTTTGGGATGCTTACCAGAAGGGGAAATCCGAAGATTGAGCGAAGAAATGCGATCTTGGATGAGTAAAACTAGATTTGCTTGAAAACCAAGATTCAAACGCTTCGACGAACACTCCATCAATTTCCAGAGTTATCGGGCCAGGAGCAACAGACTGCCGCTCGTATCAAGGAGTATTTGTCAGCATATCCACCTACTCGTATGATCAGCGGGCTGGGTGGCCATGGTATTGCTGCAATTTATGAGTTCGGCAATTCCGGACTTACCGTTATGATTCGCTGTGAACTGGATGCATTGCCTATTCAAGAGCAGAATGCATTTGATTACTGCTCGCAGCATATGGGCGTGTCCCATAAGTGTGGTCATGATGGCCATATGGCAATGGTGGCAGGTTTAGCGCCTTGGATCCAGGAGCAAGATTTTGATCATGGCCGCATCCTCCTCTTATTTCAACCAGCAGAGGAGACCGGTCAGGGAGCGGCTGAAGTACTTGTAGATGATCAGTGGTGTGAACTTGAAATAGATTACGCTTTTGCCTTGCACAATATTCCTGGAGAAGCACTACATACGATTCTTTTAATGGAACCTGGTTTTTCTGCCGAGGTCCAGAGTTTTTCCATCAAACTGGTAGGCAAAACTGCTCATGCTTCTGAACCAGAAAATGGTCGGAATCCAGCCTTTACTATTGCTGAGATGGTACAGACTTTTGAACACTTGAGTCAACCCGCTACGGATCATCCTGCGTTTCGCTTGCTGACGCCTGTCCATCTTAATTTGGGCGATAGGTCCTATGGTATTTCACCAGGGGCTGGGGAGCTTCACTATACCGTACGCACTTGGAGTCAGGATGGAATGAACGCTTTGGTACAAGAAATCGAGACGATCACAGAACAGCTTTGCGCCAAGCGAGAGTTATCCTATCAGTTAGACTGGTTCGAGCACTTCCCTGCAAGCGCTAATGACAAAGGGGCAAATGAAATTGTCCGCAGCGCTGCCCAAGGCCTTGGTTTAGAAGTCAAAGTGATGCCGCATCCTTTCAAGTTCGGAGAAGACTTTGGCTGGTTCTCGCGAGAATATCCTGCTGCGATGTTCGGCTTGGGTGCTGGTCTTGATACCCCAGCGCTGCATCACGCAGACTATGATTTTCCAGACGATCTGCTTCCAACCGGGATGGCTATGTTTCGGGCAGTTATCCGTCAAATACTAGCTTAGTGTATTTTATACCATCAAAAAGAATACGAATCTCAAATAGATGTCAGCATCGCAGTCAACAAATGAGTCCAATAATGGTGAAAAGGATGTAACTGATCCTTCTTCCGTCGACAGCGTTCGCACGCAGCGCATCCAACGGATAGATGGAAAGTATATCCTATCGGAAATCGGTAGCGTCCTGAATTTTCAGAAGGGGATACTCTATACCATACGCGAGCTGCTATTACGGCCGGGGAGTAGTATCCGTCAGTTTCTCCATGTGGATCGCAGCAAGCTCGTAAAACCCATCGGTTTTATTATTCTTTGCTCGTTGGTGTATATCCTCGTGCAACAGATGCTTGGCTTTCAAGATGGCTATTTGAATTACAATGACTTGGCGTGGGGAGAATCTACTGTCGGTACTATTCTGAGTTGGGTTAGTGAAAATTATGGTTTTGCCAATATCATTCTAGCCATATTCCTTGCGCTTTGGGCCAAGCTGTTCTTTCGCCGCTACGATTACAATTTCTTCGAAATTCTGGTCCTTCTGTATTTCCTGATGGGAATGCAAATGTTGATAATGACTGTTTTTGGAATAATTGAAACCCTTGTGAATGTTACCATTCTAGATAAAGGGAGCCTGATTGCGGTTTTGTACGTTTGCTGGGGGATTGGAAGCTTCTTCGAAGGTGGGAAGAAAAGGAATTATCCGAAAGCATTTCTTACCTACATGTTAGGGTTAATGGCTTTTATCATAGCGACCATGATCATTGGCAGCTTAGTTGATTTAGTGATCCGGTAATTTGAACAACCTCATGAATTTAATTCCTTGGCTCATCACTGCATTTACGGTTACGGCGGTCTATTTTCTTGATAAGTGGGAAAATCGCCACCTTAAGTCGCTTTTCGACTGGGTTCCAGCTATTCTCTTGGCTTATCTCATTCCTGCTATTATATCCGCGCTTCTGGGAGAGAGCTTTGCCAGCGATGACATCCACCAATACAGTAAGTCTTACTTTATCCCGCTGGCAATTGTCGCGGTTATGAGTAGCCTCTCACTCAAACAACTTCGATCTATCGGATGGAAACCCATTTTGGTCTTCGTCTCTGGCTCTTTTTGGATAGCACTGTTTCCGGTAGCGATAGCTTACCTGTTTCTGGATAGTTATTTGGTACAGGAGGTTTGGCAAGCGCAAACGTACTGGAAGGGGCTACCACCCGTTGTGGGAAGCTGGATTGGAGGGAGTACGAGCCAATTGGTCCTCAAGGAGATCGTTAACTGCCCGGAGAATATATTCCTCACCATCCTCGTATTGGACAATATTCTGGTGAATATTTGGACAATCTTGATGTTTCAAGGGATCAAGAAGAGTAATAAACTAAACGCTTGGCTGCGGGTAACTAGCGAAACAATGCCAGAAGAACTCGGTAGCAGTGAAAAGCAACAGATGCACCCTATTGTATCCGTTTTAATTCTACTGGGTACAGTGCTTCTTACGAATGCTTTGCTGGAAAATTTTGTGGCGAAGATCATAGTCTTATCCTTTGCGGGCCTGATATGGAGTAACCTGATTAAGGGGTGGAATTTTTCCTTTGTGCTCAAGTTGGGGAGTATCCTAATTCTAGTTGTAATGGCCGTATTAGGGCTTAAGTTGACCTTCGGTCAATTCCAAATGGAGATGAGTTTGCTGGTGTTTTTGGTGATCTGGCTCATCAGTCATTTTATCCTGATGTTGCTGGTGGCTAAATTGCTAAACGTCAATACTGCTTGGGTGCCCATTGCCAGTATGGCGAACGTAGGCGGGATTGCTACAGCACCAGCAGTAACGGCAGCTTATGAGGAGAAGTGGATGCCCCACGCGATCATTCTAGCCATTCTAAGTATGGCTACTGGTACTTTCTGGGGTATGCTCACGATTTATTTGCTGGAAAGTATAATGGTGAGTTGAGTAGATATGCTCAAATCCTTCTAAAAAATCCGATTTATTTAGTGTCTATTCGGGGTGTCAAGCGTCATAATGATAGTGTTAACAAGCGCATTCTGAATGCAATCTAAATTTATGCAGTCTATGCTTTATGCCCTCTGAAAGGGAATAATTGCGCACGAAAAAACGTTAGCGCTATTGTCTACAATTGAACTCTAATTCACCTGATACCCGACTAAACTCGTTTTAAACTTCAAATTGAGATGCGAACGAACCACTTCTTTGTGATTGTTAGCCTGCTGTTTTTTACTACCCCTATTTTTGCGCAGACTGGCAATTTTGATGAAACCTGGAAAGAATTTCTGGAGAACGATAAGATCTCCAATATGAGTGCCCTGGGTAAACCTAATCGAGCGTACGAGCCGCTGGATTACGCCAAGTACTTACTCATGAACACCAACTCTAACTTTTGCCAAAGTGAGGTCGAACTGGCCGAAGACTTGATGGCAGAAATTCAAGAGATGGACAACCGTATCCCGCAAGCCATTCCTGGCTTTGTGGGTAAGATGGAATCCTTGAAGGCCAAAATGCAGGCTTATCACAGCATGGATTACTTGTGGCAGCAGTTCCTAGAAACCCAAGAGGTTTCTTTGGATGAGATCAATGCGATTGATGCCGCAAAATCGAGCTGCGAAAAAGCAACGCTAGCGAAGTACTCCTTCATGCGAGCCTACTATCATTTCTGCTTGGGGGATGTAGAAACCTCCAAGGATATCTTCAATAACCGTACGCTTCGTCTTACCGAAAAGACCACCCTGCGGGTAAGTGACGTACAAGGCTTAGGACAGCAAGTAGCTAAGATGAAGTCTATGTACCGCGAGATGGATCAGTTGGATGTCGCTTGGAACCAATACGTGATGACAGGCACTTCTCCTGGTTACGACCGCGAGATTTCGTTCTTCGAATGTAATCCGGTGCCTAAGATGAAAGAACTTATTCTGAAAGGTGCAGTTGACCTGTGTAATGCAGGCCCTCGCGCACTAGAACAAGTAAAGGAGCTATGGTCTAGCAGTGGAGTAGAACCGGATAGAGATGTAAAGGATAAGATTGCAGCTCTCGAAGAGGCATTGAAAGCTAACGAAGCAAAGGTAGAAGCCTTAAACATTGCCTGGGAAGCTTTCATTCCAGATAACAAGGTGAAACATATGGGCCAGTACGGTTATGAATATTGTGCCAAAGAGCCACTGATACGTGCCTACATCATGGATGGCTTCGCCTACACTTGTGAGTTAGGTGATGAGATGCTACAAAAGATCGATGATCTTCAACGCGACGATCGCACTCCATTGGCGCAAATCACGATGACTAAGATCAACGAACTAGCCGCCTTGACCGAGCAGTATCGTGCTAATGGAAGAAAGATCGAGGGGCTGTGGAATGATTTCGTGGCTAACGGTGATCAACTCTTCAATGACTATGTATCAGAGGAGTTCTACTGCGATAATATTCACCAGGTCAAGGACTGGACGATGAAGGGCCTAATGGCTGCCACCTGCGAGGAGGGGCTTCCGTACTTGCAGCAGATTGAGGACTTCAATCGCACCTTCGAGTTCACCTTTACTTTTGATTTGGAGTGCCGCGTGCAAAAGCTTCGGATCAAGATTTGGGATTGTCGCTACGAAGGCCTGCAAAAGTTAGCTCGCCTCGAAGCGCCTGACACTTATGAGGCTCGCTTGGAAGAACTCTTGTCTGAATATGGCATGGGCGAACGGCCAGATGTGTGTCCTATGGATCGCTAGACTAGAATTCATAGTACGTAAATAAAGGGCGTAGTAGGTAAGTTGATTAATCAGCGCCTGCTACGCTCTTTTGATTTAAGCAGTCTTCTCATTTGATGCTAGTGTGCGAGCCTATCTGGGTCAGATTCGCCTCTGAAATGGTGAAACTTCTTAATTTTGTTGCCACAAGAAGCGGACCTTGCATACACCAGATTCGGACATTGCGGAGAACTTAGAGGAATGGTATTCCTACAAGAAGCGGAAAGCGGTAAGTTGGCGCAGGATCTCCGCCAATATCCGTACCTATTCTTTCTTCATTCGGCAGCTAGTCAAGATTACTTTTCTCGAGGATTTTAAGCGTTCTCATCTAGGCCTGCTGTGGTTGTTTATTCTTCCGATTATTGCGGCAGTTGCCTGGATAGCCCTAAATGGTGCTGGAGTGATTGAGCCCGGTGATATTGGTGTGCCCTATCCGGCTTTTGTGCTGCTTAGCACCGCTATATGGGGGTTCTTTATCGAAATTTACCGCAATACCAGCAGCATTTTTCTTTCGGGAGGTAGAATGAAGTTGATGGCTAGTTTCCCCTACGAAGCCTTTGTTGCCGAAAAAATCATTGTTCACCTGGTTCGGTTTGTTATCCCATTTTTGATCAATATTATCGTTCTTCTACTGTTTGGGGTACGCTTCACCTGGACGATACTGTTGTTCCCATTTTCGCTGATCCCTCTCTTTCTTCTAGGTTTGTCGATTGGTTTGATCGTATCCCTGTTTAGGGTACTATTGGAAGATCTCGCTATTCTTATTGATCAGGGTATGGGATTTCTGATGTTCTTCACCCCGGTAGTGTACTCACCAGACCTGAAGCTCGGTTTTCTGAGTAAGGTAATCCAGGTAAACCCACTGACCTATTTGGTTGGTTTTAGCCGCGATTTGTTGATAAAAGGCACCTTCTATGAGCCTTGGACCTGGGCGGCTTGTTCGTTGTTCAGTATGCTAGCTTTTCTGATCGCAGTTTACATATTTGCGGTGGCTGAGCCCCGTGTAATAGAGCGATTAATAAAGTGATGCCCAAAACGCCCATACTATCAGTAAGGAAGTTGTACAAGAAGTTCAGCCGAGACCTAAAGCGTAACCTATACTACGGCTTACGAGACATTGTGATCGATTTGCTGGGAACTAGAAAAGAGAATACTTCGTTACGGGCCCAAGAGTTTTGGAGTTTACGCGATGTGAATTTAGACTTGTATGAGGGTGATATTTTGGGTGTAGTTGGGACCAATGGCTCTGGAAAAACTACGCTGATGCGGATCATTGCTGGTGTGTACGCACCGGAAGCCGGGACCGTATACAAAGCTCCAGGCAAAAAAGTGACGGCTATTTTTGTACTGGGAGCCAGCTTGCGGCCATTGTTTACCGGAAGGGAAAACATCTATATTGAAGGGGCGATGTACGGAATGACGAGTGAAGAGATCACCAGGAAAATGGACTTCATTGTATCCTTCTCCGAGCTCGCCGATCAACTAGACCGCCCTCTTGGAAATTACTCTTCTGGTATGCGCGCGCGACTAGCCTTCGCTGTTGCACTGGCTACAGAGCCTGATATCTTTATCATTGATGAAGCACTAGCAGTTGGTGATTCCTTGTTTCAAACGAAATGCTTCGAGCATCTCAAAGCGTACGCAAAGAAGCCAGGCAAGGCTATCCTGTTTGTTTCCAATCATATTCACAAGGTGCTAAAGGTTGCCAATCGGGTGTTGGTCGTTAACGAAGGAGAGGTAATCCATGCTTCTTCCGATGTAAAGAAAGCCTTACACTACTACATAGATAATTGTTTGCAGCATCTCAATGAGGAACAACGCAAGCTGCGATCTCAAAAAGTAATGGAGTACAATCTTTAGAAGACTCCCAAATTTGCCCCAAATCAGGGGGTAGCTGTGGTGATGAAACGTCTAATAGACATTAATCTGGCAACAAGATTGTTACAGAATTTCAACTAGGATAAAAGAACCCTGATAAAGGATGTTTCCACTGAGACCATGACTTCCTCTCAGCGGCTGATTAGGGATCTGAATAGGACCATTAGGATCTTCAATGATCCGATCGGTCACCAATAATCGCGTAAGCGAAGGATTTAAGATCGCGCGCGCAAATTCTTCACTCTTACGAGTCAGTGATTTTTCTGGCGTTTGGTCAAGCGTAGCCGTGTTTAAATCGAAAAGAATGTAGTGGAATCCTTGATCTTTCAAGACGGAAATAAAGTAGTTTGGATCGGATAGTTTTGAGGTGATTCGAGTGAATTCTGCTAGTTGATTATCTGGAAGTACGCGCCTGTCGTTTTCCTTTATTTGGTAGTTTAGAAAAGTGCCAACTCGGTAAATACGATCGTCCGTATTCTGGTTGAGGTACCTCAACGCATCTGGATAAACGATATTAAAGGAGGAGAGTACATCATCATAGCTACGGCTTTCGGTAGCAAACTGAAGGAAGGGGCGCTGAAAAATCCATTGTTGGTTATCTCTGCGACCAGCATCATAGAAATGGATAAACAGATTCAATATCATACATAGCCCTAGACTGGTGCTAAGAAATCCAGTAGCAAAGCGCTTTTGCTGTTCTCCAAATAGAAGTGCTGGATGTTGTATATAATAGACCAATAAGATGGGTAAGACAGCCAACGCTACGAAACCGTACCAGGGGATTGCACTACCCAATAGGAACCAATTAAAGATATAGACGGCCATAAATGCCAGCAGGGTTTTAAGCGAACTCCCCCACGCTTCCCGGCGACCAAAAGCAAGCCAAAACACAAAAAGGAACAGTAGCAAGGAGGCTATTATACATTCGACCAGTCCGAACTGTGCTATCCAATTGTATATCGGCCTAATGCTTTCAGAAAGTGATACAAAGCCCTCCATTACACTTTGCCAAGCACCTAAAGGACCTTTTTGGAAGGCTGGTGCGTGCTGTACCAGGTAGCTTTGTGGACTTGGCTGTAAGGTGGAATGAAAGAAAACAGCCATGATGGAACAGAGAAACATAAAGGACATTACAGCTCCCCATATTAGATTTTTCCAGAGTTGTCGGGGTTTCACTGCGAGTAGCAGTAAGGGAAGGATGAGCAACCAGAGGAAACCAATGTCCAAGTATGATCGATTAGGAATATTGGTATTCATAGTCACATCATACGGTACGGAGAGGTAAAGAGGAAGACCTGGTTCAAAGCCCAAATAACGCTGAAGTTCCTCTCTTTGGGCCTGCTCCCCAATTTCAGCTAGCGTTAGATCTTGAGTGTTGGCAGCGTTCGCGGCGTCATCTTTGGCCTTTCGAAATCTAGGCTTGATTCGAATAGTTGGTTCGGGGGATTTCCCGTTGAGCAAAGCGGAGAGATTTACAGCTTTGTTTTCTGAAACATGCTTGACTATCCAGGGGCTATAGTTGACTACAATGACTATTGTGAATACCCCAATCAGCGTAGCAGTCTGTATTAGTTTTTGAACAGCGGATCGAAATGCCCACCCAATAAGTACAATCCCAGGTATTAATAATCCAGCGCCTAATACGACAGGCGAAGTCTCTCCCAATTGCAATCCAGTAAAGCGGTGGATTCCGAAGATAAAAACCAGTGATAAACCGGTGAAGAGGCTGCCCATGAAAGCAACTACTCCACCTTTGCGATAAAGCACTAGACCAAGTAGCGCCAGGATGTTGAAAACGGCACTGTACTTAATGCCAAAGGCAAAACCAGAAAGCCAGCCTACTAAAATCCAGAGGAAGAGTTCGGGAAGTATTTCAAAACGACCAATGCGAATAGAATCCGCTGATGCTTGCTTTTTCTTGCTGCTCTTGCGTTTGAAATAATAGGTGAACACTAGCAAGATCGTAGAAAGGGATATATACAGCAGTCCGAGGTCTATCTTTTCGTCAAAGTAGCTGTGGAAGGTAACCGCGGGCAAAGTATAGAAGAGAGCACATGCCAAGAGTGCATTACTGGTAGAAACAAAAAGCCTGGCCAAGAAATAAATGGCAAATACGCAGTAGATACTCATCAGCCCAGACAACAGGATGGCTATGGTCATGCTACCAAACAGAAGATTACCAATACTCATGAATAACGACCAGTTATAGGCTTGTTGTCCTTGTGGCAGAGCTTGGTATTCGCCAATTAGTTTGGTGATATTTAGGTATAATCCAGTGCCATCAAAGCCAGCTGGGAAGGCTTTGGTGGCGCCAATCATATTTACACCTATGAAGATCAGTAAAAGTGCAATGGAGAGGTACCCCGAGGCTTTGATGTTCTTTATGGGGAGTGGACGAAGCAAGAGTGTATGTAGGAAACGCCCAATAGAGCGATAGCGAAGACCAGTGATAGCTAAGGAGATGATCCAGACTGCAATGGGGGGCAGGATACCAATCAAACCAAGTAAGAGCAGCACAAAGCCAATCACACTCCACCCCAAGGCAATGGCAATGACGGATAGCGTACCCCCAGAGAACCGTTTGGAAAAAGCTTGTAAAAGCAATTCACCTACCGTATAACCCAGGCAAGTGATGTATAAAACAGCGAGGTGAATTAAAATGATAAAGCCTGTGAAGTAGACCAGATGCCTGACCGGATTGTCCGTGAAAAGATTATTGGCTGAAGCATACCAGCCTATAATGCAATTCATAACGAGCACCAGTAATGCATAAAGTTTCCAGCCACTCGGAGTCCTAAATTTGAGTTTAGATTTGATAAAGAACCAATATCCACCGCCCAGAAGTGCGGAGAGCCCAATGAGTAATCCCCAGTACTGGAATTGACTAAAACTCTGTGTGTAATATGGGTGGTGCAATAGATAGCTCGGCACAACAGTGAGAAACCAGAGTAGGCCAATTATTGCCGGAACAAAAGAGAGGGCGCTTGAAAACTTGGAAGTCGGCTGTGTAGGCTCGTCTTTAGTACTCATCAGAACTATTGCTTAATCTAAACTATTTCCTGCCGTAGTAAAATTGCGGGCGGTCCGAAGTTAAGGGTATTCTACAGATGATTTTAGTGGTAAGGTCTCATCTTCATAAAATAGGCTTTGATAAATTTGAGGAGGATATTATTTGATCCTACCTTATAGCCCATAAGTCTTGATTGAGGATCTTAGTCTAGTCAAATGATCATTAGCCACAAGCACAAGTTTATTTTCGTGAAGACGAAAAAAACGGCAGGAACATCTTTCGAAATCGCGCTTAGTAAAATCTGTGGACCGGATGATATTCTGACGCCAATTGATCATCGGGACGAAGTAGCCAGAATGGCCTACGCTGGGATATCAGCCCAAAATTACTTCCTGCCTTGGAAACAATATACCTGGAATAAGATGTTTGACTATCTAGCTAAAAAGAAGAGACTACCACTCCGGTTCTATCCGCATATCTCCTGCCAAAAAATAAGAGATTGGGTAGAGCCAGAAATTTGGGAGAGTTATTACAAGTTTACCATAGAAAGAAACCCTTTTGATAAAATTGTGTCGCTATACTACTGGCGCAATGGTGATAAGAAATTTGGCAATATTTATGATTTTATCAAAGGTGGTGGTCTAAGTGATTTCAGTAGTTATGATATTTATGCAGCCGATGGTCTTCCAGCAGTAGACAAGATCTATCGATATGAAGATTTAGGGTTCGCTTGTGAAGATCTTACGAGAAGATTGCAGTTGGAAGAACCACTACGAATGCCGTCATACCGAGCTAAATTCTCTGAACGGAGAGAGAAGGGGTGTCAGGAACTATTAGATGAGAGATCAATTGAACTGATCCGCATGATTTTTGCGAGGGAATTTCAGTTACTCGGCTATGAATTTTAGTACTCAACAAAAGTGAGTCTCATTTTATGAGGATTTCTCATCAATACAAGTTTATCTTCTTTGCTAATCCTAAGACCGCATCTTCCAGTGTAAGACAGTTTTTGAACCCTTACACGGATGTACACCCAGTTCTCAATTACCTAAAGCGCACATCCGAAAACCCCTTTTATCCCCATATCACACCCCAGGAAACCAAGTTGATATTTGAGTCTTTTGACTGGGACTTCAATAGCTACAACAAGTTCGTTTTTGTCCGTAATCCCTGGGCACGGCTGGTTTCCCTATATGAGCATATTAAGCGCTCAGATAGTTGTGATTTATCTTTCCAGGAATGGCTATACACTATTGAGCCGTACGGAAAGGGAGGGGGTGGTGAGGATTTTCAGTGCTGGCGTAAATACGGTGCTTACTCCATTGAGCACTACATCAAGGATGAGGAGGGTAGTATCTTGGTCGATAAGGTGATCCGGATGGAGGATATTCAAAAGGAATTACGTCCTTTCCTAGCAGCGATGGGATTACCTGGGGTGCGCAATGCATCTCTCAATCACAGCAATAAGCGCAAAGCAAATCAGCACTATACCAAGTACTACAACGAAGCTACAAAAGCCCATGTAGCGGAGCAATATCGTTACGATATTGTCAACTATGGGTATACCTTTAGTGGATCAGGGAGGAACTGGTTTTCTCGATTTTTCTAATTTGCTGCAGTCATGATCTACATAGTCGGTTTTGATCGGGATGAGGTACTACTGAACCGTATTGGTGATCAGGAACTACAGTATTACACTAACTTAAGGCATTTTCTGCCCCTGCTCGAAAAGCGAGCAACAGTGGTTCAGGTAGATCGTGTAGATCGACAAATTGACAGTGTATATGAGTTTGCACGTTACGTAGGAGAAGAGGTGGTTTACTTGTCTTTTTCGGTGCCAAGCGATGCCTACGATCAACTGCAATGCCGTAAGTATGTATTCCCGGATTCGATTCCCCCACCGGTTTGGGATCAGTATAGTCAGCTAGCCATCGAACAGACAACAGCCTCTGTCGTGAAGACAAGCGGGGCGGTGGTGGATTCTACGCTGGATGGCCTACTTCCCAAATCTGAAGTACGATATATGCCCTGGGGGCGAAGTATTTCGGCGAGTTGGTTAGCACTCAAGAGATTGGACTTTCGGCTGGCGTTGTATTACTTAGTGCGTCGGAAGAGTGTCCATTATTACCCGAGGCAGTTGCTGTTAGACGGAGTGGTGTATACTACACTTATAGCTGCTGAAAGGGATTTCGATAGTTGGAAGCAAATGATTGCCGACTTTAGTACTGCGCTTTCAGATAAAGCCGATGCCACGCTCGTGGTTAAGCTGTTCGGCAGAGTAAACAAAGGAGTCGTTAAGAAGGCGGTGCGAATGATCAAAAGACAGACCGTCCAATGTCGAATCGTACTCATCAGCGAGCATTTACCTCAAGAAGAATACGAAAAACTAGTGCAGGCTACCAGCTTTTACATTCCACTGGAGGCTCAAGGGAAGTTTGGGAAACCAGTATTGGAGTTTATGTCGGCGAGTAAGCCGCTGATCGCTTCGGTGAATGAGATCAAGCGATATGCCGATACTGACCAAAAGATACTCATCGATTGTTCCAAAAATGGACTAGGTACGGCATTTCGGGAGAGCTACACCTTGTACAAAGAGGAATCTGATCACTATCGCCAAATGGCCATTGCGGCGAGCCAGGACATGCGTGCCTATTGCTCCCTAGCAGTGGTAGAACCCATGTTGAATAAATGGCTGGATACTCTAGATGCTGAGTCGCCTCGTTCTTAAGAAGGGTAATTTTCTACTATTCAATCTTCTTGGCAAATTCCTGAGCGAAATACGTACTGGCCAATCGTGCCCCTTGTGCATTGAAGTGAACCGGGTCAAAGTAGTTTTCGGCGTAGTATAAGGCAGGGTAAATGATGGGATCAGCAATGTCGATGACGAACGTATCTGGTAGCGCTTTTCGTAGATTGATCACTTTCGCGTAATCCTGCTTTGGCCTAGGAGAACTAAACAGGAAATAAAGCGCTATGCCTTGTTGTCGTGATTTTTCCTGTAGCTCCATTAGTTTTCGCCAGTTCAATTCATTAAAAAAATCGTTCTCCGGCTCGTGTAGTGCTTTTGTAATTTGTGCACGCTGCCGCTGAATTTTTGAAGAGTCTTTTCTGACCTCTTGGTGTAGCTGTCCTAGTACTCTTTTGAGAACCGGATCAGTTGCGCATGCATATTCATAGTCTTTATCTAGAAACCCATTGGACACTGGGCCTAAATAGGTGGGGTCATAGTGGTTTTTGTTGATCAGGTAACTAATAAAATGTCCTAAATGCAGTACGTTTTCAACAAAAGAACTGAGGTAAAATTTCTTTTGTATACCCCTGGTTCTTGTGCTGAGTGTCAGATCGGCATCAAGCGCCCGGTATAAGTAATTCAGCTCTCCTAGTCCGATCCAGTAGTTGGTCTTCTCCCGATGTAGCATGTGTTCTTTGAGCTGCTTAATTCCGGTTAATTCTAGAAAGCAATACTTTACGCCTTCCGCAAGTTCTGAGTCTAGAAAGTGCTCGTACAGATAATAGGTTTGTGGAGCAAAGGTCGACGGTGATCCCAGATTAAATGAACGAATTTTCTCTCCTGTATGTAGGTTGGTAATGCTATCAAAAACTTGCGGGTCTATATGTCGATAGACCTTGCTGGAACCAAAGAAGTAAGTATTGTAAGTACCTGGTTTTTGATTTTCTAGATAACTGATTTTAACGCTATAACGTGGATTGCCCCAGTGATAGGGTAGGAGCGTTCGGATCAAGGCAGATATGCCGAGGTAGAGTAGAAAAAAGAACAAGGCTTTTGTAATGAATCGCTGCATGTCCTAAAATTGAAAATAGATAAATGGGTTGGGGTTGCCCATGAAAAAGGCAATCAGGAAACACAGTACCAAGTATACCACCCAACGCCAAGCTTGTCCAATACTAACTGTATCCCATTCTAGAGCGTGCTTCTTATCTCTATTTAACCACTCTACAAGAACCAGCAGGAGGATAGCTCCAAATATCCATGCTGGAAAGATCTCGGGAAAGGAAAATAGAGAAGGACGAAACAACTGCCTAATATAATCCAGCGCTAAGTTTATTCCCTCCGCACGGAAGAATATCCAGGCGAATGTCACTAGACCAAAAGTGAATACCATTTGGGAAAACTCCTGTAAGGAAGGAAGGAGTTGTTTATCCGCAACTTTATTGAGATACCGTCGATTCCGCTGCCCAACTAGGGAGGGAAGGTAGTACAAGGCGTGTAATAACCCCCAGGCCAGGAAATTCCATCGAGCCCCATGCCAGAAACCACTAATCATAAATACGATAAAGACATTCCGAATCGTGCGTCGCATCCCACCCCGGCTTCCACCTAAGGGAATGTATAGGTAGTCTTTGAACCAGCTCGTCAGTGAAATGTGCCAGCGTCGCCAAAATTCTGCTATGTTTCTAGAGAAATACGGGAAAGCAAAGTTTTGCTGTAGGTTAAAACCAAAGAGCCGCGCTGTGCCGATGGCAATATTCGAGTAGCCTGAGAAGTCGCCGTAGATTTGAAAACTAAAGAGCATGGCCCCAACAACAAGTGTACTAGCGGAGTAATCGGAAGGCGTCTTGAAAATCGGGTCTGCTAAATAGGCACAGCTATCTGCAATAACCACCTTGGTGAATAAGCCCCATAGTATCTGTCGCATTCCGTCCGTAGCCTGCGCATAGTCGAATCGACGATTTTGCAGGAATTGGGGTAATAGATTCGAGGCCCTTTCTATTGGCCCGGCCACTAGCTGCGGGAAAAAACTGACAAAACCTGCAAAGGCAATAAAGTCCTGGACGGGCTCTATTTTTTTTCGATAGATATCGATGGTATAGCTCAGCGTCTGGAAGGTATAAAAGCTAATACCAACCGGAAGAATAATCTGTAGCGGCCGGGCCGAGATGGCCAGCCCCAAAAACGAGAAGGCTTCGGTAAAGTTCTCAAGAAAGAAGTTGTAATACTTGAAGAAACCAAGAATCCCAAGGTTTAGGCCAATGCTTAGGCCAAGCCACAGCTTCCTCCGAAACGCTTCTGTCGTTCGCGCTAAAGCTAGGCCTGTGGAATAATCAACGATAGTACTGGCCAGTATCAGGAAAAGAAAACGCCAGTCCCAGCACGCATAAAAGAAATAACTGGCCAGCAGTAGGAATAGATTCTGGCTCTTTAACCCTCTAGGATTAATTAGCCAATAGCACAAGAATACTAGAGGTAGAAAAATTCCGAATTCTAGAGAATTGAAGAGCATCTTCTTTCTTTATCAGTCGGGATAATCGAGTCGCGTTACGACATTGCCATAATGTTTCTTGTAGAACACATTTAGAGTATCGTCATAGTAATTTTGGTATTGATAAGGTGAACGGTCGCGAATGTTATAGGTTGGATTTTTTTGAAAATGGATGGCGCGTTTACAGTAGTACTCAACCTCCTCCTCGGTCAACTGCCAGTGCCGGCAAATAGCTTCAATCTCTTTCACAGGATCAGCGACAATGTTTTCGAATCGGAAGGTGGGAATACTAGGGGTTTGGTAGTACGGTAATGGATTAAAACCGTGCATGAATTTGACCCAAACCATCTCAGTCATTAGCCCTTTTTCAAGTGGTAAAAACTCCAACAGTTGTTGGTAAGTGGTTTCTGAGTTGAGCATCCTTTTTTCCTGTTCATTATAGATGGCATCCATCTCAAATTGCAGGCGATACAGCGGCTGGTACTTAATGGGCTCTCGGTTCCACAATTCCGATCCTTTCTTATGGTAGAAATAGCCAGAGATAACAATATCTTTTGGATGCCGGATCAGGTGGATAATACTGGCATTGTCAAAGATTTTCCGACCGGGCCAAAAGACATTGTTGTTGATGGATACAAAGCGTGCACGTTTTTTCTTTTCCAGATGGGCTACAAATTCCTCTCGCCTCCCCCGATAATAGAAAGTATTCTTATCAAATATCGCGTTCATGTAGTGCGTCAGACACTTGCGATAACTGAATCGAATACGGTAGTATGGCGTCTCTCTTTTGAATAGATTAAGCATCGCTAGATCACCTAAGGAAATGACTGGATAAGGCTCAAAGAACGAAAAATATTTTCAGACTGGAGGTACACTCCTTTACCCCTACAAGTTTGCTTCTTCTACCAAGGCTTTGTAACGCGGCCAGAAGGAGAGTGGTTTGCCGTATTCGCTCAAGAACTTTTCCGGGCCATCAGCTAAACTATGCAGTAGCTGTCTTTTTGCGGTAGTAGACCATTCATGCTTGCCTTGGCCAAAAGGCTTACGCAAATTCAAAGCTGGCATAAATTGATTCTCAACCGAGGAGTGAATACCATAGGATGCTTGCGCAGCCTCCGGGTGTTGATCGATATCTCGGAGTGCTTTTAGCTCTGGTGTGTCGTAGTACTTGTCTAACCCTTGGTTCAGGTGTGTGGCGTCAAGTGATTGATCAATTTTTGAATCCACTCCAAGGAACTGATAGCATTGATGAAGTACAGCACTTGGTTTCGACTTGAGGTCTTCCTGAAACAGTACCAGCAATTGTTCTTTCGGCAGATGTTCTAGATATATACTGGAGATCTCCCAATATCGAGTATCTGCTAGGATGTTTGGCATTTGCCGCAGGGCTTCTTCGATGCTGGGAGCTGCTTCAACACCCCAATCACTATCGCTATTGTGCATCTCCCGATAGGAGGATTCAACCCGGACTACGGGATCGCGCGCTACGAGAATAATCTTGATGTTGGGGAAATGTTTTGCAATTCTCTTGCTACAGACTTGGGCAAACTCCCATTCGGTATAGGTCACACTTCCCTCTCCCAAGCGCGCATCCGCAGGGGCAGTATAGAATAGATCGCGATAGCTACTCCAATGTAGAGCATAGTTGGCCCGATTGAAGAAACGCGGCTCCTTAAAGCGAGGGGGGATGAAGATATTTGGGTGGTTGTCCAGCATTGCGCACAAGGCGGTAGTGCCACACTTACTAAAACCAGCCACGACAAAATCTAAATGCATGAGCCCGCTAGATTTAGGCGAATTATTTCTGTTGCTATCGTAATGCCCTAGTTATCCTTAGGGACAAAATACAAGTTCGTCTTATCCCAGTACCGAAAATCTTTGAGATACTCGTAATGGTTTTTTTCAAAATACGTCAATACCTGCGCTCTGTTTTCGTGATAAACCTCAATGCAGACCAATTCTGGTTGAAAACGTTCAATATCGAAACCGGCCAAGACCTTTACTTCGTAATGCTCCACATCAATCGAGATAAAGTCAATTTTCTCTATTCCTCGCTCTTGCAAGAGATCCGTTAGCGTGATGGTCGGAACAATGGTCTTTTCCCCACGGATGGTTTTGCCTCCAAATGTTCTTTCCTCTTGGGTAGATCCCAGGCCGCCTGCGCGGTAAAAAGCTTGCATCTTACCCGTCTCATCTCCCACAAGGTAGGTGAGCTGCTGACTACCTGGCCGATATTTTTGCCAGCCTTCTTTGTTGGAGGCTCCAGCATCTATTGCTATGCCGGTCCAGCCTAAGTGCCGTTCGAGGTAAAAGGTATTACTGTGTCGTACCGGCCAGGCGCAACCTACATCCAGGAAAAAACCATTCCGGCGATCCTGAAAAAAGGAACGGATCAAAAGTTCTTCAAGTTTCTCAGAGTAGAATGCCCAGCCCGTCTGCGGCAGCTTGCGATAATAGTCTTCCTGCTGATTCAGTAACCGGTGCTTTTGGCGAGCAAAGAAATCAGCCAATAAGTTTCTTGTCATCCCGATCCAGCTTTCCTGGTAACGGTGCCGGTAATGAATGTAGGGCTTGAAGAGGGAGGAGTCAAAAAGCTGATCCAGTAGTGGGTTACGCTGGCTGCTGGCTGCTGCTGTTTGCAGTTGAGGCTTAGTGATATGCGTTGCCGGTGTCTCATCTTCAAAGAAGGGAGCCCACTTGGTAGTGGTAAAATATGCTTTTAGGTCTTCAAAGTTGGCAATGGCCTCATGGAGCTTCCTTTGTGGCTTGCCCTCCATGTCGGGCCATATTTGTTGTGGTTTAACTCGCAGGAAGTTCAATACTTGTTCAAGCGTCTGCTGGTAATGCTCGCAGAGATCCTCATAATAGATTACCAGCAAAGGATGTTGTGCAAAGCGCTGATCAAATGCAGCTACCTCCTGCTCCTGGTAGAGGAAGTCCTTTTCTAGAGTTACAGGGTCAAAAGTGAGGGGTTGAGGCTTCTTGCCGCGAAAGGTGCGCATCACCTGGTAAGAAAGATACCGACGAAGTAAATTGCGCCGCCGCAAACTAATGATATACAGACTGGTGTCGGCTTCCAGCATGGGCCACAAGTCAGGCCAGTCGCCAAATGGGGTGCCACTTCGATGAAGGATGAAGCCAACCCTTTCGACCGAGCGCGGATAGTCTCTGAATATGTACTTATCAAGAATCTCCTGGGCTGGTGTTTCAGGCCCGAAGGGATGATCTTTGATGAAGTCAGGATTGAATAATTCCGAACGGGCTACGATGTTGGTGTGATTCCTTAGTGCTGTCCGCAGCATATGGGTTCCTGAGCGTGGCGAACTCAGAATCATGAATTTCCGATATGGTTTGTCTTTCGCTATCATCAGGAGCCGCTGTATAAGACCAGTTGACTTGGATTCATAAATTGTTTGTCAAAACCGTTTTGCTGTAACCAAGTATGTAGTACAACATGCTCGCAATCATGTCCGCCGTAGCGGGCACCAGCCAAAATTCCGGCACTTTTGTAGATGGCTAAACCTCCAAAAGCAGCATCTACGGCCACCGGCTCTTCCCCTCGCTGAAACTGCAGTTTATTGATGGCCTCAATATCCATCGCTTCGTTCAATCCCTTCTGCCGAAAGGCAAAGGCATCAAAGAAGATTGGCTTGTCAATAGGATTACCGAAGGGAGGGACCAATATGCCATTGGAAGCCATTGCATCCCAATCATTGTAGCTAAACGAATGTGCTATGCCATCATAGCTGAAGCCGAGTGGGATGTCCATGTCCAGGACAACCATATAGTCAAAGGTCAACTGCTGGGCCTGTATATACTCGAGATACTGATTACGATAAGCGGCCATTTCCTCTGTTCGTTCTACATCCTGCACCTGCTCCCATTTTCGTGCACCTAATACCTGGGATAAGATCGTCACATTGGGATTGGTGTGTTGCCAATATTGGAGCATTTCTCGGGTGCCGTCTACGGAATCATTCTCTACGATTACAACCTGATAGGACTCAAATAAAGACCCCAGACGTTCAATTTTGGCAGTCACCTTCGGAAGGGCATCAATCACGTCTCTTGCCAGGCCACAAATGACAACACTTTTCTCCTGCATCCTTTGATAACCCTTCTCGATGCGCTCAAAGTAGTCTTGTGGGTTTCCAACGCGGCAAGGATACCACCCCTCCGGAAAATCTGCAGGCTCATTATTAGTTTGGTTATCATGCCACTTCAGGTTGCCATCATAGATGGGCCACCGTCTTTTGGGTAAGGGCAAGTCTAGCTGTTGGAGTAAGAAGTCTTGTGCCTTGGGGTAGAGTGCCAGCGACTCATAGTTTACGACAGTAAAGGGGATCCGCGACCGTTGTAAATGCTTAAAGATGTGAAGGTAGGCTTTTGAAATATTCGCCAGTCCCGTTTCAGGTTCCTTGACATGCCGCCATTTCAACTGCGATTGTAAACCGGAGTGTGTATCCCGAGATACGACCACTGCTCTTACCTGATACCCCCTCGACCATAAGTCTCTAGCCATTTGCGACAGGCTAATCCACTTTTTGCCGTGGGGCAAGCTTCTTCTCCAAACAATTGGGGTTTCCACGGTAGGTGGTCGGTTGTCCCAGGGCTGAAGGTCTGTAGGGAATTCATATTCCCAGGGCCGTTTTATTCCTCTGATGAGGACTTTGTTTTCCGGTTGCCAGGGAACGTGATTCCCTGCATGCCCCACACAACCGGCATTGAGCAAGACATCAGTGACCAAATGAGAACCATGTGATTCCGGACCTAGCACTAGAAATGCACGCTTATTGAAATCAATACCCGCGATTCGGTTCTTGACGTACCGCAAATAGGAGATCACTGCAGAGGACCGATCTACATACTTTCGAAGGCGACTCAGCGCTACAAAGAATAGGCGTTTTATTTCTGAGAAGGAAATCATGCTCCTTCCGCTTTGGTGTGGGTGTCTAAGAAGTCTTTCAGCTTGGATTTGATTCTATCAAAAGAAGCATGCTTGCGTAAAGTCTCAGATGCATCTAGTGACATAGCGCGGTAGGTCTCTTTGTCGCTACTGGCTACCCGATAGCTTTCCTGATAAGCAGCCACTAATGAATACCAGTCGGGGCGATGATGCACGGTGCGGATGGCAATCCGTTCATCATGCTGCCAGCAAGTAGGCGAGGCACCGGTCGTAACCAGGAAGGCATTGCGGTCACTCAGATAATCCTTCAGAGCGGTGGCAAAGGGAGCAATGGCCGGGATGCCGGCCGACATGAACTCCATCAAGGGCAGGCACTGGCCTTCGCCGTAAGACGTATTGACATAGTAAGTGGTTGCTTGAAGGAGTTTCTGGTAGGCTTTCTCCTCCAAATAATTACCAATTACCATTACTCGACATTTAAAGGCTGGCAGGCTCTGCAAGAATTCGGTAACCCTTTGACGGAAGAAATAGATGTCTTCCATGATGGGCGTCTTTAGAATAAGGGTAGCATCAGTTTGGTCGCGCAGGGCATAGCAGAAGGCCGCAGTCATGTCCTGATAGTTTTTCCGGTGGTCGGAAATATTCAGAATCGAGGTGTAAATGATTCCCTCGTACACGCCGGTAGCAGGCGTCGCTGTTGACAGAGGAGTGCTGGCTGTTGAACGGGATTTTTTATACTTCAAGAACCGAACCGTCTTAGCAACGGAGGTGCCAGCGAAGAGATAGACACCACGCAAAAAACGATACAGGCGCTTTGGCATCAAATCTTCCAGGACTTCATGGGCCCATGTTTGTGCCAGAATATGGGTCAGTTCTACTCTTTTGGCGAATCCTTTAGGCCCTTCTTGCGGGGATAACTTGATTTGTTTAGAGTCCACGATCTCTCTACTAAGCTGCAATTCATAACGCTTCCGAATACCCTTTTCAAGGATGTTTTCTGTAGTGTATAGGTACTTTTTTTCTAGTGGTGCCGGACAAGCCAATAGCGGGAAACCATCCCCTAGTTCTTGTCGCATGACATCCACACTATGCTCGGAATGGGTGATAGCAATACCGAGTTGTTGCAGTACTTTAACCCAGTTGTTTTGAGGGTTTCCTCCCCAGTTTTCGTTAGGGATCGTATCGTATTCCCAGGCGAAGACAGGGATAGTTTGGCAAGGAAGGCCCAGTACTAAGTTGTGAGGAGCAGCAAAGTAGAGCAGGACACATCTTTCTCCCGCTTGCGCGGCGGCCTCACTATAGGTTTTTACCTCTTCTTCAAGGTTCTTGATAATGTGAACTGTGCCAATCGCCTCCAGGACAGGAAGGAAATTCCGTAATACGAAGTAGTAGCTATACTCACTCCTTCCAAGATTCTCTCGGATATTGCCTTGGTGATACTTGGAGTAAGCTAAAATGATCATGAAAGTATATACAGATGCAGACCAAGAGCAATGATAGGAATTTAAAATTACTTCGGCAGTGCTTAATCATTGAATCGTACTGGCATTAATACGCATCTGACCGCTTCGCCGTTCTCCCTACACTTAAACAAGATGGTGTTGACATTTCGGTCAGCTCTCATCTTTGTAAATACTGCAGATTCCCTTAAAGCAAATTGCTTCTGGTTATGTAATTTGCCTCCATGTTAGATCCACTGCAATATGTCGATCCGGCTATTAATATCTGGACTGCGATTATTCTCTTTGGTGTAGTACAAGGAGGGATTTTACTAGCATTCTTATTTCGTTCAAAAGGCACGGCCTACCAGTATTTATGCGCGCTTGTGTTTTGCCTAATCATCGCTGAGTTTGAGGCTTTCTTGTACTACTCCGAGTACATCGTCTATTGTATTCATCTAGAGTTTGTGTCTTCTCCATTTCTATTGCTAATTGGCCCTTTGCTATTGGCTTATGTCTTAGCGATCAAGGGGGAGGAGATCACTAAACGATATTGGTTGAGGCATGGCTGGCCAGTGGCATTGTATACCTTGTATTCCATGCTCTACTATGTTCAGCCCAGCGGCAAAAAGCTACATGGCTATTTGCAAGGGAGGATCGGTGAGAAGATCGAACCGGCACCTTTCCAATACTTTGATGTAGATCCTTTAGAGATTCATGGCTGGGTGATTGTTGAGGTGATGGCAATATACCTGCTTGTGTATGCATTTGTAGCGGGATGGAGAGCCTCTAAAATTCGAGCATCACAATTGCGGCCATGGCTTTTCACCCTATGCTCACTAGTAGGGCTTATGGGACTTGTTATGTTGTTGGCAGAAGGTGGAGTGATTGAAGGTACGGTGATCTATGAGTCGGTACTGCCAAGGTATCTGACTCGTGTGCATGCCAGTATTGTGTTGTACTTGCTATCTATCTACTTGTTGTTTTCTCCGGCAATACTTAGCTACAAACGAAAATATGAGAATTCGGTCTTGACCGACAGCCTGCGGCAGGCTAAACTGCAAAAAATCAAACAAGCGTTTGAGGAACAGGAGGTCTATTTGCAAGCAGACCACAGCCTTTCAATGTTGTCAAGTACTACAGGTATATCCGAGCATCATCTATCTGAGGTCATCAATCACGAACTTGGACTTAGCTTCTATGAACTTACCAATCAGTATCGAATTGCGGCCGCAAAAAAGCACCTGAGCCAACAACCTTCCATTGGGCTTAGTATGGAGCAGTTGGCCTATCAGCTCGGATATAAATCCAAATCCACCTTCTACAATGCCTTCAAAAAGGCTGAGGGCATGACACCGGTCCAGTATCGAAAGCAGCAGTAAAACCTAAAGTCGTGGTCAAAAGGGTATTTCTCGTCCGAGAGATACGCTAAAGTGCTCATTTACAATGTGAATCGTCGTTGGAGTAATAGTTTTGTGAGGTATCCAGTTTTCCTTTACCCGACAACATACGTATTATGAATCCTACTAGATTGCTCCTTTCTATCGCGTTTTTTCTGTTCCTAAGTATGGAGTCACCAGCTCAAAATGGTGGTACAAAATCACTAATGAGTACAGACCTGCCCAGCTTAATCCAGACGATTGATGGTATTGCTGCAAAAGAGATGGCTGAACAACACGTTCCTGGGCTAGCCATCGCTATTGTTCATGATGGCAAAACGATCTTCAAAAAAGGTTACGGTTATGCCGACATGTACACCGGCCAAGAAGTCGACCCTGATCAATCTATATTCAGGATCGGATCGGTCTCCAAAGCAATGACATTGCTGGCCTTAACCAAGCTGATTGACGAAGGTCGGGTGAACTATGACGATGATGTCACGCAGTACTTCCCGGACATCAAGAACCCCAATAACTTTCAAGAACCGCTTCGTATTCACCACCTCTTAAGTCATACCACGGGCCTCGACCAGGTAGGCCTGGATCGACATACCTGGCAATTGCATTTATCGCTTGCTGAGCGAAATGAAGCACGTCCCAGCTTAACGGAATTTCTGAGCCAGCATCTAATTCGCCGTGCACCGGCTGGTCAGCAATATGTTTATGATACGTACGGTACTTCACTGGCTGGTGCCATCATCGAAGAGGTAGTAGGAAAACCCTATCGGGAAGCTATGAATGAGGTACTCTTCGCGCCTTTGGGGATGACCCAAAGTGGAGTAGATCGGATTCTGGATCAGCTGCCTAATATGGTCAGTGGGCACGGATTCAACGAAGGGTCCTACCAGGTGGTGCCCTACGAACTGTATAGCACGACTCCGGCTTCTTCGGTAGATGCTACTGTTGCTGACATGGCTCGTTTATTGGAGGCCCTTACGGGGAATGGTGCCAACCCCTCAGGGCGATTGTTCAGCGAAGCTACACTTAGACGAGTGCTTGGGCCTGAGTTTCGGCCACATCCAGAGTTTGTGGGTACGACACATGGCCTGCACGAAGGGTTTTATTATGGCGCCGGGGAAGAAGCCTATGCTGTTCGTTCCATCGCACACGGTGGTGATATGTATGGGTATCGAAGCCAGTTTCGCATCCTGCCGGAATATAAGCTAGGCGTATTCATTGCCCTCAATCGGAATCCGGAGGCAGGCGGTGGCCGTATTACCATCGAGCGGACGATGATCAACGCTATTCTAGATCACCTGGATGTGCCAAAGCGGCAGCATCCCCATCCTGTACCGGCGAAAACTGATATCGATCTTACGGAGTATGCTGGAACCTACTTTTACCCGGTATTTTGCCACACCTGTGAACCAACAGCCTATGATCAAGGGGCTTGGAGGCCTGGTTGGGATAGAACGATTCAAGTAGCTCGGGGAGCGCTGGTAATGGATGAACGGCGCTATTTGCCAAGAGGGGGAGATGTCTTTGTGCGTGAGGACGGCTATGATATGCTATTATTTACGAGGGATGAGGAGGGAAAGGTGATAATGCTGCAAGCAGAAGATGACAACAACACATTTGAAAAATGGGAAGAATGATCTGCCCCTTTCATTCGTTAGAAGTAAGAATCGAAAACTTTACTTAGAACGCATTCTCTATGATCAACATCAAGACTTTAGGAACCATTCTACTTCTGAGTTTCAGCAGCCAATTGGTTGGGCAAACAATCATCTTGGATCTTCTTTTTACGGAAGCTAAAAGCGTATTTAAAGGTCGAGTAGAGCAGTTCAGGGTTGGTACTTCTAATGCTGAAGGCACTCACTTTGGTGTCTATCTGCGAGTAGAGGAGGTGTATAAGGGGAGCAGTCAGTTCGAGCAAGTCAGTTATGGAGTCACCAAATTTGATGTGATTGACCTGGAGTTTGACACCATGATTATGGATTATTCCTTTCAAATACGCAAAGACAGCACCTACGTTTTCTTTACGAAAGACATTCGCGAAGACAGTAAAAGCCGAAAGGTAGGTCATACCAGCCTTTTGGAAGGTGAGATAGAGGGAGTACCCTACTCCGAGCAGCTGGAGCAAGTGCTCATGGGCTATGATCCATTTATTTTCCTTACTGCAGAGAACAGGAGTAATTATCCCATTTCGAATTTCGCTTTCTATAAAATGAAAGCCAATAGTGATACGGTATTTGTAGGTGAGGTTTTGGGTATTACGGAGGAAGCTAACGATATGCACCGGCTTCGGGTACTTACTCGAGGGGAGGAGCGCGAAGTCATTATCGGCGGACCAAATTGTATATGCCGGTCTGGAGAAATAGAGATTGGCAATGAGTACGTGCTCTACACCACCAGGGATGAGAATAACCAGCTCCGAATAATCGACGAGTGGTTAGGTATCATTGAAGCGAGTGAGTATGATCGGTTTAGGGCGTCAAAGTGACGGCATTGTGGCTTCCCAATTGTGGACATAATCCAGCCTCATTTTCGGAATCGTGTGCGGTATTTTCAGTAAACTGCTAACGAAATGGCCTGATGTCCTCAAATTTTCACCATTCACCACCTTAACACCGTAAACATGAAACTCGGAGCATTCTCGGTTAGCCTCAGCGTTAAAGACCTCAAAGTATCTAAAGCCTTTTATGAAAACCTGGGCTTCCAGGTAATGGCCGGAGAGATGGAGCGTAATTACCTGATTATGAAAAATGGTGATTCGCTCATTGGCCTTTTTCAAGGCATGTTTGAAGGCAATATTCTCACCTTCAACCCCGGCTGGGATACTAATGCGAACCTGCTGGAAGAATATGATGATGTTCGGGACATCCAGCAGGACCTACAGTCTAAAGGGATCGCTTTGCAAAAAGAGGCGGATACTTCCTCTAAAGGACCAGCCAGCATCGTCTTAACCGATCCAGATGGTAATGCGATCTTGATCGATCAGCATGTCTAAAAAGTAATAGCTAGAGCCTACTGAGTATCAATCTGGTACCTGCCTCCAAATCCTGGCGGCAGTTCAGTAGAGTAGTAGAATTGTCATGTTTTGGGAGACTTCTCTGGTTCTCGCAACCAATTGTTCAAGATCGTGTTAGCAAGCTGTTTTAATCAGCCAATAGACACAATCGATTATGCAAAGGGCGATACTTTGGTTTCGGACAGACCTGCGCTTAAGTGACAACCTGGCCTTACGCGCGGCCTTGAAAGAGAATGATGAGATCATTCCAGTTTACGTTTTTGATGAACAATGGCTTGGGACAGACCAATGGGGCTTCGATCGTACGGGACCTTATCGCACGCAGTTTCTTTTGGAATGCCTGGAGGATTTAAAAACGCACTTGCAGGAGGTCGGAAGTGACTTACTCATCCAGCGAGGTGATCCGGCTGTTCTTCTTTCCGCCATTGCGGAAAAGTACGAGTGTAATACGGTTTATTGCTCCAAGGAATATACCAGCGAAGAAATAGCGGTAGAGCAGCAATTGGCAAAGCGTCTTAGTCTACGCACGTTCCATAACAGCCCCATGATCCATCCGGATGATGTCACCTTTGATATCGATCGCATGCCGGAGGTGTTCACTGCTTTTCGTAAGAAGGTAGAGCGCTATTCGGAGGTCCGGCAGTCATTCAATAGTCCAAAATCTATTGCCAGCCCAGCGATAGAAGCGTCAGAAATACCATCACTTACAGATTTTGGTTTTGAAGCATTTCAACAAGATCAACGGTCCGTACTCCCTTTTAAAGGCGGAGCATTAGAAGCCTGGAAACGATTGGAGCACTATTTCTGGGACACAGAGAAGCTCTCTGTTTATAAGGAAACACGCAACGGCTTGATTGGAGCCGATTACTCGAGTAAATTCTCACCCTGGTTGGCACATGGTTGCATTTCTGCGCGTGCTATCTATGATGAAGTCGAAAAGTACGAGGATGAAGTCGAGAAAAATGACTCTACCTACTGGCTGAAGTTTGAATTGCTCTGGCGTGATTTCTTCAAGTATACCGCCATGCGATATGGCACTCGGATTTTCCATCCGAACGGCATAAAGAACAGCCACAAAAAATGGGGCTACCGTCCAAAGGCGATGCAAAAATGGATCGACGGCGAAACCGGCGATGAGTTTGTTGATGCCAACATGATTGAGCTCAAGACTACCGGCTTTATGAGCAACCGGGGCCGCCAGAATGTAGCCTCTTATCTGGTACATAAACTCAACCTGGATTGGCGAGCAGGAGCAGCCTGGTTTGAATCGATGCTCATAGATTACGATGTGGCCAGTAACTATGGTAACTGGATCTATGCTGCTGGCGTTGGTAACGATCCGCGCGACCGGATATTCAATACCCAGAAGCAGGCCGGAATGTATGATAAAGACAAGGCCTACCGCAATCGTTGGCTACGTTCTGAGAGTGTTCTCAAGCGATAGGAAGAAAACGCAAGCAGTGAGACAAGAACAGTACATCTCTATCGCCGCTAGCCTCCAGCTCTATGTCTAAACCTTCGGTGAAGCGCAAGATGGGGCACCTATCTTTTAATCATGAGATATTGGCGTAATTTGAGGGGACGATTATTGAGTTTTTGATTAGACAGAGGCACTAAGTTGTTCTTGTCAAGCAGGGGTAATAAAAATCCGTTTTTGAGCTAGCAAAAGTCAGTTTTGGCTTCTGGCAATATCTACTATATTTGGCCCATCCGGCGGTTGAATAAGACCGGATGGTTTACAGTCCTTACCAATCAATAGCATAAATAGGAACTCCCTCCCTTCCACCACCAAGTGGCCTGGTCGCTCGCACCTATGGCACGCTAGCGGGAGTACCAAAAAACAAATGACCGATGAGTAAGGCCATTCTCGAACGTGAAGGTTTACAGAAGATAAGAACAGATTATCACTTCCTCATGTCGCAATTCAAGGACATGCTTAGGGAATTGGGAGAGCAAGAATTGGCAGATTTGCTGCCGCTTGAGGAGGGGCAGCCTTATGGCCAAAGCCCCAATGTGGCCGACGAAAAATTAATCCAGGCCATTGGTATCTCTTTTGAGCTACTGAATCTGGTGGAGGAGAATACCGCTACGCAGTTTCGTCGTAAGACGGAAACCCAATTTGGCTTGGATGCTATTCGCGGCTCTTGGGGAGAAACCTTAAAGAAGTGGAAAGCTGAAGGCCTGGATGAGCAGCATATTGCACAACAACTACCATCTATTGAGGTGGTACCGGTTCTCACGGCGCACCCCACCGAGGCAAAGCGCATCACCGTCTTGGATATCCACCGTGAGCTGTACTTATTACTCGTTAAGATGGAAAACCCCGTTTGGTCGACCTCAGAGCGGGCAGTCATCCAAGATGAAGTTCGGAGCTTACTGGAACGTTGGTGGCGTACGGGAGAAATCTATCTCGATAAGCCCAGCTTGGCGGATGAGCGCAGTAACCTCATGCACTATTTCGTGAACGTCTTCCCTGAAGCCCTAAGACTCACGGACCAACGCCTGCGGAATGCTTGGGAGGAGATGGGTTTCAACAGCGACTTGCTGCAATGGCCCGAACAGTTTCCGGTACTTCGCTTTGGCAGCTGGGTTGGTGGCGATCGCGATGGCCACCCGTTTGTAACACCTGACTTCACAGCCGAGACCTTACAGTTACACCGCGAGGCTGCCCTAGCGATGATTCGCAAAGAACTGTATCGCTTAGCGGCTAAGCTGAGTTTCTCCAGTTATATGAATGCGGTTCCCAAAGCATTTATAGAAACAATTCACTCGCGTGCAGAGGTACTAGGTCAGACCGGACAACAGGCCTTGGACCGTAATCCATCCGAACCTTTACGACAATACGTAAACCTACTATTGGTAAAGTTGGATAATACCATTGCTGGAACCTATGCACCTGATGATACTCGCCAGTATCAACGTGCAGCAGATTTAGCCGCCGACCTTAAAGCTTTGAGGGAGGTACTTATACATCTCAAGGCAGAGCGCGTAGCCAAACAATGGCTGTTCCCGCTGGAACGCCTGGTCGGTTGCTTTGGCTTTCACCTGGCCCGACTGGATATTCGTCAGAACAGCGCTTATCACGAGAAGGCCATCACTCAAATGTTGCAAGCAGCGGGTTTTGAGGACGTCGATTATGCCAGTTGGAGCGAGGAGAAAAGAGTAGACTTCCTCAATCGTGAATTACAAAGTGATCGACCCTTCGTTGTTGCTGGACGCTCTTGTGGACCAGAGGCTGATAACGTACTGGGTTACTTTCGTGTGGTCAAGGAATACGTCGATAACTACGGTCCGGAAGGTATTGGTTCGGTGATCGTCAGTATGACCCGTAGTCTAAGCGATCTACTTTTGGTATTCCTCTTCTTACGCGAGGTTGGGCTACAGGATACGCATTTGCCGGTAGTGCCGCTCCTGGAAACGATTGATGACTTAATTGCTGGTCCAGAAATACTGGAGCAGTTTATGAGTCATCCCAAAATGAAAGCTTATCGCCAGCAGGCGGGAGAGCCTTACGTGCAGGAAATCATGTTGGGCTATAGCGATAGTAACAAGGATGGTGGTATCCTGACGAGCCGTTGGAATATCTACAAGGCCGAAGAACGCCTCACAGCGGCAGGTAATAAGCTAGGCGTAAAGCTCTGCTTTTTCCACGGTCGTGGTGGTACCATTAGCCGGGGTGGTGGCAAAATTCACCGTTTTCTCGACCGGATGCCTCCGGGCTCTATGAGTGGTCATGTAAAGATGACGGTACAGGGGGAGACCATTGCCAACCAGTTTGCTAATCGCCTTAACGCTACCTACAACCTGGAGATGTTTATGGCCGGCACTGCACGGCAAACTTTGTTGACGAATGTGAAGCCTCAGTCTCCGAGCATGTATAAGATTCTGGATGATCTTGTGACTGTGGCAAGGGCGCAGTATCGTAAACTTTTGGATCATCCCAAGTTCATTGAGTTCTACAGCCACGCTACACCAATTGATGTGTTAGAGCAGAGTAAGATTGGTTCGCGACCTGCTCGTCGTACCGGGCAGCGTTCGTTAGACGACTTGCGCTCTATCCCTTGGGTGTTCAGCTGGAGTCAATCCCGATTTAACCTGACCGGCTGGTTTGGTACTGGTACCGCCTTTAAGCAATACCTGGCTGATAATCCGGAGGCATTGGATGAATTAAAAACTGCCGCCCAGGCTTGGCCATTCTTGATGTATGGCTTGATCCAAATGGAGACGAATCTACTCATTGCCAATCCTCAGGTTATGCAAATCTTTGCTGAACTGGTACCCGACGCAGGAACCAGAACGGATTTGATGCAACTCATCCAAGCCGACTATGAGGCGTGCCAAGCACAGATTGAATTACTCTTGGGCGCACCTGTAGCAGAGCGCCGAATATCCCGCTTGGAGAATAATAAACTTCGGGGAGCAGCCCTGGCAAGATTACATGAGATCCAAGTCAATTCCCTACAAGAGTGGCGAAAGGTAAGAGAAGCAGATCCTGATGCGGGTGAGCAATTACTCCTCAAGCTTTTACTCCTGGTCAATGCCCTATCAGGTGGCCTAAAGAGTACCGGATAGTTGATGCTCTAGTGAAAACTAACCATCAACTACCTAGCCATCAAACTATCTAACGTTCAAACCATCAAACCAATAAAGTTCCCGAGCGTCCCCCGACGCGAGGATATACATAGCCCCGCGACGGGAGGATAACTAATGCCCCCAACACACAAACACCAACTAATCTATAGATTAAGTACATTAGTCTAATTGATGCTGCTGTGTCAATTAGATTCAGGACATTATTTTCATTGATTCATGCTACTGCCTGTCTATGAATGTCTTAACTATACTTAATCGTAAGCTACTCTCTGTTTTAGCGGTTGCACTGCTGGTTGCTGCATTCATTCTTTGGGAGCACTTCAATGGTGGTGTGATGGTCCATCATCCATTGGCGGATGAGGATCTGCCGGGTATCTCTAACTGGTGGGGTCTACTCACGGTACCGGCCCTTAGTTTTTTTGTTTTGTGGCTAGTTGATCGACGGGTTTCTGCTCATGAAGATCAGAAGGTAGCTACGCAACGCGTTACAAAGCATTTTCTTGGCGGCTTGATCTTTGGGTTGATTGTAGCGCTCCTTTGGGAAGTTGGTGCGGCAGAGGTCTTACAATTTGTCATTCTTGTTCCATTGGTAATTGCCTTGTTTATTCCCGTGCATTTTCCAGAATGTCTGCTGGGGTTTGTGTTAGGAATGACCTTCACCTTTGGTGGAGTACTTCCGATCATGATTGGCATAGTTGTATTGGTATTAGCAGCCATAGTACACCTGGTGATACATGGTGGCTTTCAGTGGCTGAAAACAAAACTGAACTAGAAGAATTATGAAAAAAGCGCTCAAAACAACCCTGGAGTTAGCCCTAGTGGCTGGCCTCAGTTTCGGTCTGGTGATGCTCGTTAAAGAAACGGTACTGACGGACGATCTAAAACCGGATGGTCCAGTCGATAAAGCTATTATGATCGTTAGCACAATCCTCATTGCCTTCGTTGTGCTTGGTGTGCATGAATTGGGACATCTACTGACGGGCTTGGCCCAAGGCTTCCGTTTTGAGCTGTATGTGGTGGGCCCGCTCGGTATACGCCGCGAGGGAGATAAGGTAAAAGTATACCTCAATAAGAACCTCGGCTTCTACGGAGGAGTAGCTGGAACATCGCCGGTAAATGATCATCCAGATAATGCGCGAAAGTTTGCTAATGTCCTGCTAGCTGGGCCAATTGCTTCTTTGCTATTTGCTGCGCTTTGTGCCTTGTTGACGGTCTTTACTTCGGGCTTACCGTCGCTTATTTTCGTTATGGGAGCTGCCATTTCCGTAGCGATCTTTTTCGCTACCACAATCCCTTCCCGAAGCGGCATGTTCTTTACGGACCGCAAACGTTATCAACGCCTAATCCGTCCAGGAAAAGATCAGGATGTGGAGCTCGCTATTCTCCGCATTTTGGGCCGCTTCGCGCAAGATGATTCCTACCGGAATGTGAGTGTGGACGATATTATGCTCCTTCGCCAGGAGGAGGACGCGCCCATCCGATTTATGGGCTTGTTTAACCTCATTTGTTACCAATTAGAAATGCAGGGTGCGATTGAGGAAGAGGTCAGTGCGGAATACCAAAAAACCGCAGAAAGTATGTCTAAAACGATGGTGAAAGCCTTTGATACGGAAATTGAGAAGTACCGGCAAAAGGTGGCCGCCGCTTAGGCCAAGCCTTAATGATTATTCAACACCTAACACTATTTTACTATGATGAAAAAACTACGATACGTAATCCTCATCGGCCTGGTTGGAGCAGGCATCTTTTTCGCTTACAAGGAAATCCAGAAACGACAGCGCGAGCGCGAGCATCAAGCTTGGGTGGCTACACTGGAACACACGGCTTCACCCAATGTCCAGATTCTGCCAGATACCATTACGGTAGACTATTTGGGTGAAAAACGAACCCTGGCTTTATATCTACCGGAAGGGTATGAAACGGACTCCGTTGACTATCCGGTGATCTATTTCTTGGATGGCCAGTCGCCCTTTGATCAACGAATTCAGGAAGGTACGGAATGGGAGGTGGATGAGGTCATCGACAGTATCAGTCAACTTGGTGGACAGAAAGCTATCGTGGTAGGTATCTATAATTCGGAGGATCGCCTGCGCGAATACAAGCCCTTTCCTTCCGATCGTTTATACTCCTATAAGCGCGTAAGTGGCGATCAACACGCCGAGTGGATTGCGACAAAGGTGAAGCCTTGGGTAGATGAGCGGTACCGTACACAAACGGAACCCGCCTCAACAATCATTGGTGGGGCTTCTCTGGGCGGATTAATGTCTTACTACATGCTGATGGAATACCCAGAAGTGTTTGGTGGTGCCATTGTGTTTTCGCCTTCGTTTTGGGTTCATGAGAAAGTCTATAAGCTGCACGAGCAAAACGAACAACTCCACCAACAACGGATTTACTTTAATGCCGGTCAATTGGAAACACCCACCGTAGAGAGCATTGAGAAAATGCACCAAGTGCTATTGGATGCTGGTATGCCTGCTGAAAACATGCACTTGGATGTAGAAGAAGGGGAGGGGCATTGGCATATGACCTGGCTAAAAGGGTTCAAGAAGGTATATCCCTGGATCGTGACTGGATAGTGTCTTTTGCTGCAGAACACACCAAAATGGGTGAAGGACTAATCTGCTTTAGGTAACTACTAGAAAGGGCTGTCTAGCCGAAAATCATTTACCATGAAGTACTTCTCTTTCCTTTCAATGCTTTCCGTACTGGTGTTCGCTTGCGGATCAGGAGGCTATGATTATGCACTGGAAGATCAGGTGCTGGCCTGCTATCTGGACGAAAACACGGCAAATGGCTTTCCCGTAGAACGCACCCTATCGGAATTGGAGGAGCTGCTGATCGTTCAAGGTTTTATCGCGGATGCTTCTGGTGAAAGCTACCGAGCGATGATACAGGGAATTGGCGAGAATGGGTTCACTATCCTAGACAATGCCAAAATTCAAGATACTGTTGCAGAATTATCGGTAATCCCAACTCAAATCCGCTGCCAGGAATGGAATCATTCCCCATTGGATACGGCTCAATTGAATCAATCGAGACTAGCCAATTTAGAAAAGGTTTTCGATGCGGTAGCCGAAGCCGGCGACATCTCACCAGAGGTGATTGCGCAAGCTGTATTGGGACAGTACTCCGCACAAGACTTCGACCATCCTTATTATCGTTCGCTACTCCTTATCCATTTATATTCTTATTGGAAAAATCGGCCAAGCATTCTTGCCGACCAGAATCGAGGGCTCGTTGTCAAGGAGCCGGAAGCTGGTGGTGTAAATACTGGTAACCAGATCCTTCGCGTAGCGGTGACGAATGAGAATAAGCTGGAAGTTGACGGTAGCCCTATCGACTTCAAGGAACTCTACCCAAGCGTAAAAGCCTTTCTGAAGGATGCCGCTACGAAGGCTACTACCGAGATAGAAGGGCATGGTCAAATGCCCTGTTCGTGCCGTGCCATTGTGGCCCTGAGTAATGATCGGGAAACCAGCTTTCATACCTATTTGGATACCTACAAGGATATTAAGCGCGTCTATGATGACCTATGGCATGAGAGAAGTCTACAGTTGTTTGGCGAGGAATATACTTATCTGAATCCTAGGAACAAGAAGGTGATTCGTCAGCTCATACCGTTTGTAGTGTCTGAAAGCGAACCGAATGCCTTTGCTGAGTGATGCTGCTAAGGAATCTTAGCAAGTTCTCATCCGATTCATAGTAAGCTGTGTTTTTAAATATCATGAAAGACTATTTGAATAGCATTCACCGTGTTCCTGACGATATCCTGGATGCCTACCTCAGTCATTGGCGGGAATACAATGCTCCTCGCCGAACAGTTATTACCGCCCCAGGTGAGACGGAGCAATTTCTATATTTCGTCCTGGAAGGAGTGCAGAAACTACACTATTTAGCGGATGCTAAGCAACACATTTTGGCCTTCAGTTATCCGCCTTCCTTTAGTGGAGTTATTGAATCTTTCTTTACCCAAACGCCTTCTCGCCACTTCCTGGAGACGATTACAAAAACCCGTAGTCTGCGCATTGCTTATCCGGATCATCAACGCTTCATGGCAGAACATCGGGAAATAGAAACACTCTTTCGAAAACTCACCGAGCATTTCCTCAATGGCATTATGCAGCGCCATCATGAGCTCATGGCTTTCGATATGGAAACGCGCTTTCGCACCTTCGTGAAACGTAGCCCACACCTCCTACAGATGGTATCCCAAAAGGACTTAGCTTCTTACCTCCGGATGGACTCTACCAACTTTAGTAAGCTGATCAATAGTGTGAGGATATAGGGAGATTGGTTAGATGGTTAGATGGTTAGATGGTTAGATGGTTGAGTTAGTTAGATTAGTTGAGTTAGTGAATTTAGTTGGAGTAGTTCTTCTCATATGCCCTTCTATGCCTGATATGGTTCAAAACCTCGGGTGCCCTTAGGTGACTGTGGTGGTTCAAATAATATCTTGAATTGCGAAAAAAAACGAAAAGTTTATTATTTTTATAATGATAAACTTTAATGATTAAAAAATAGCCCTCTCACCATAAATCCTAATGCCATGGCCAAGAAGAAATTAGTAAATGCCGAAACAGACCGTGATGTGGGCGAATTCCTTTCCACTGTTTCCAATAAAAAGCGGCGGAATGACAGTCTAGAAGTGCTAGAGATTATGCGTGATATCACCGGCAAGGAGCCTAAAGTTTGGGGGGTAAGCATAGTAGGGTTCGGTAAGTATTCCTACCAACGCAAGAATGGAGATGAATTTGAATGGTTCAACGTAGGTTTTTCTCCGGCGAAAGCCCACTTGAGCATCTACCTCATGTTCGATATAAATGAAGAAACGGAACTACTGGAAAAACTAGGACCTCACCGGGCTGGTAAAGGGTGCTTGTACATTAAGAGTTTAGCCGATGTGGATATAGAGGTGCTTAAAGAGCTCATCCTCAAAAGTAACCGTTGGGAACGCTAAGCGATTTTCTTAGCATCTTAGTCCATCAAAATCACCGACTGCATGAATAACTACAGCCAACTGCTGGATAAGATCATTACTATTGCTCGCCCTAAACTATTGGAAGTTTCCAGCCATGACTTCTCGGCGAAGCCTTCTCCTGATAAGTGGTCTAAAAAGGAAATATTGGGGCATTTAGTCGATTCTGCCTACAACAACCATCAGCGTTTTCTGCGTGCAGGCCAACAGGATGACTTAGTCTTCTGGGGCTATGATCAGGTAGATTGGGTTCGACAGAATGCTTATCAAGAAAGAGACCTCACAGAGTTGGTCCACTCTTGGGCAACTGTCAATTTTCATCTCGCTCGATTAGTTGCTCAGTTGCCATCTGATCTCTTGATGCGAGAGACTACCGCCAACAACTTTCATAAGATCTGTATGAATCGCCCACCGGAAGGACAAGCGAGTTCACTGGGCTACCTGGTATGGGATTATATCTTTCACCTGGAGCATCATTTGGTACAACTTCTACCGGGGTATAAGCGAATGAATCCACCTCTTAATGCATCTGACCTATGAAAGCAGAATGGTTAGAAATAAATCCAGTACTACCTAGCCAGGATATCAAACGTGATGTTGACTGGTACGAGAAACAAACGGGCTTTAAAGCCTTGCACCAAGATGATATGTATGCCGTGCTAAAACGAGATAAACTTTGCTTCCATCTGCAGTGGCATGCTGATACGGAGGATGATCCCTTACTCGGAGGGTCTGTCATTCGAATCTTCGTGAAAAACATCCAGTCGATTTTCGATGAGTTTGTCGAACGCGGTACCGTTCCTACGGATAAATTGCGACGAAATACGCCCTGGAGGACGCATGAATTTGGGTTTTATGATCTGAATAATAATGCGGTCTTCATAGTGGAAGATGCTTAGAAGAGTACTCATAGTTTAAGTACAGTATCCGAATTGTTCCCAGGCTCAAAGACCATGAAAACATCATTCTTCTTTCTACTGTTGCTTTCCTTTAATCTTACTGCGCAACCTGACAAAAAGCCAGGGCAGCATAGTCTGGAACAGCAGATAGATTCCATTATCACTCATTATCAGGAGGTCTATGAGATTCCAGGCTTGTCGGTAGGGGTAGTACAGGCTGATGCTGTCTTATTCAACCGTGCCTATGGCGTTAAGAATATTCATACGAATGATCCTGTGAGTACTGGCTCCATTTTTCATGCGGCTTCGGTTAGTAAGCTCTTTACGGCGCAGGCCATTATGTTACTCAGTCGGGATGGTAAGCTCCATCTTGAGGACCGTGTAGTGGACTTACTTCCAGAGCTGACTTATGCGGATGAAGCTTTCGAACAGGTAACGGTGAAGCAATTGCTGAATCACACTGCAGGACTACCAGATGTCAACAACTATCATTGGCATCGTAACAACGAAGAGGATATTAGTTTGGCCCGCTACATGTTGTCTCAAAAATTCAAATTGGATCATGCACCGGGTACGGCTTTCCGATATTCCAATCTGGCTTACGACTTGCTAGGCTATATAATCGCTCGCCACTCTGGGACCAGTTTCGAAGACTACATCAAAGCCAATATTCTGCTACCGAATCAAATGATAGAAAGCGATTTTCGCTATTTTTTGATTGCCGATTCATTGCGGGTAAGCCCACATAGCGAGCGACGTATATTGGGTAATATCTATCCCCGTTCAGTTTATCCATATACCAGAGAACATGCTGCGAGTAGCACATTGAATACATCAACCACTGAGCTTAATCATTGGATGGTGGCAGTCTTGCGTGATTTGCGGACTCATGGTGAGGAAGGAGTGTTTGGGCCAATGATCGAATCATCAACTTCACTGACTCCACATATAGGTTTGGGATTTCAGCGATTCGAAGTAGCGGGTTTTCAAGTGGCCGGACATTACGGTGGTGACCGGGGCTTTCGCTCCTATTTACTACTAGTGCCAGAAAAGAATCTTGGTCTGATACTCCTGGCGAACTGTGATTATAATGAGGATTTTCGACAAGACATTCTGCACAATATTTTACGCCTTTTGTAGAAGTTAGCACAGTGAAAAACGCACGGACGAGCAAGGGGAATAGACTATGGATGAAGGGATGGTATTGATTGAATACTATTTTACCAAGGTAGTTGCCTACCTAACCTTGGTGTTGCATGGTACACTTGATTTGATTACATCAAAATGAACGCCCTTGCATTGAAAAGTATCTCCCAAGTTGGAGAAGCAATAAATTCCGGAGTCGGGACACCTGATTAACTTAGAAGCGCCTAAGGTTTTTAATCGATCCTTACGCGACTTCTTGAAAAGACCATAACTCATGACCTACGAACAGATTATAGATCGGCTGCATGCGCTGGCTGAACCAGAGAAAGTAGCCTACAAAGAGAAGAAGTTTGGCGTCGTGTCTCAAAATGCACTTGGTATCTACATGAAGGATATCAAGGCACTAGCTGCTGAGATCCCTACGGATAATGAGCTGGCACTGCGCTTGTTCGACTCCGGTATCTATGAGGCTCGTTTGCTTTGTAGTAAACTGTTTAAGCCTAAGGCGTTGACGATGGAGCTGGCTGATAAGTGGGTAGCGGTATTTGATAACTGGGAGATTTGTGATTCCTTTTCCATGGGCATCTTTGCCAAAAGCAGCTTGGCCGCGCCCATCATTTTGTCCTATGTCCAGCGGGAGCCCGAGTTTGAGAAACGAGCTGCCTTTGCCACTATGGCTGCTTATTGCATGGCCGACAAGAAAGCAGATAATGAGGTCTTTCAGCCGTTTTTCACGATGATCGAACAAGCCGCTACCGATGAACGACTCTACGTCAAGAAAGCGGTCAACTGGGCGCTGCGCAATATTGGCAAACGCAATGTAGATCTGCGTAAGGACGCAATTGCCAGTGCCGAACGCATCTTGGCAATGGACACGAAGGCATCCCGATGGATTGCTCAAGATGCGCTAAAGGAGTTGAATAAAGAAGGACTTCGAATCTCTGATTATCCGCGTAGTATCTATCGCAGTTGATGCTAATGGAGTAAATAAGGGCAGCAGGTTTTGGGTAGGGGAGTAGTGAACAAACTACATGAATCTACCTTGTAAATTATGATTGTCATTTTCCACGCTATTCGTCTTTATGTCAGATCAAATCCAGCAATACCTGTCTCAGGCAGACCCTGTTCTCAAAGGGCCAAGCAAGCCACCGGAAGATGATCCTCAGCTGAAATTGTTTTGATCTAGGTCTTCTGTTCTTGTCCTTGCTCATTTTTTTTTCGCCAAAGGCACCTAAGCTTTTTTGAACTATATAAGGCATGTAAGGTCATTAAAGAACACTTATCCAACTAACACACGTTCCCAAGCGTCCCCCGACGCGTGAGAATATTAAACCACCCAAGACACCCAAGGTCACCTGAGGGTTTCTTGCTTGCCCTTCCCCTTATCTAGGAAATCATCCTGTTGGTATAGTTAACTACTTCGTTCTGTGGGTGCTATTCATCTTAGCTGTTGAAATGAAATCACCCGTTTATGATTACACCCGATCCCATTATTGCCGTCCGCAATTTGGATTTCTACTTCAAGGACTTCAAAGCGTTGGATCAAATAAACCTAAATGTGCCAGCCGGTAGTATCTATGGCTTCTTAGGACCCAACGGCGCTGGCAAAACCACCACTATTCGCGTACTGCTCGACCTCTTCCATGCCAAGGACGGGGAGGTGCAAATTTTTGGTCAATCCATGCGGCAACATCGGCAGGAGATACTGGGCCGAATTGGAGCCTTGATTGAGACCCCTTCTATCTACAAGCACCTGTCTGGCCGTCAAAATCTGGAAGTCTTGCGTCGGATGCTAGGGTTGCCCAAGCAGCGCGTGGATGAAGTGTTGGAGATTGTTCGCCTTCGCGAGAATGCAGATAAGAAAGCGAAGGAGTACTCCTTGGGTATGTGCCAACGACTCACCTTGGCGGCAGCCCTGCTCAATGATCCCGAGCTATTGATCCTGGACGAACCCACCAATGGGTTAGACCCGAGTGGCATTATCGAAATGCGCGAGCTTATCCTGCAGCTTAATCAAGAGCATGGTAAGACGATCTTCCTATCTAGCCATATCCTTTCTGAAATTGAAAAGCTGGTCAGTCATGTAGCCATCATTGACCGCGGCAAGATTTTGTACGAAGGTACTTTGGCAGGCTTACAACAGCAGAATAATCAAAATATCACTGTCTCCCTGAAAAATCCAGACAAGGCAAGAGCGTTGCTGTCGGATCACAATTATGCGCTTCTGGAGCAGACGGCGACGGGCTTCGTTGTGCAGGTGAATACAGAGGAAGAAATCGCGGAGCTGAACCGCTTACTCGTAATGAACGAGCATGATGTCTATCAGCTAGCACCTGCCGAGCAGGGATTGGAATCCATCTTCTTGAATGTCACTCAAAAACTCGACGCATGAATCCAGCACTAACCCTCAGTCGCGGCTTGCAAGCCGAAGTCTATAAATTCCGCCGTACGTTTCTCTTCTGGTTCTTGATCCTGGCACCTGGTTTCGTGCCGGCCATCAATCTAATCATTCTTTTAAGTAAGGGGCCGGAAATTATCCAAGCGGGAGATAATCCTTGGCCCACTTTACTAAATATGAGTATTGAGCCAGGCAATATGCTCTTCCCGTTTTTTGTCATGATCGTGGCTCTATTTGTCAATAGCATTGAGACGAACTCCAATACCTGGAAGCTGATCTATACCCAACCCCTATCAAGGCTCACCGTCTATCTTTCCAAAGTGCTGGTGTTTATGATGATGCTCTTTATGAGTCTCACCTTATTTGGGCTGTTTTCTGTGGGGGTTGGTTGGCTCGTTGGAATTATCATGCCCGACCTGGGCTTTGGTCAAGCATTCAAGACCGAACTGTTTTTCTTCATCCCCACCAAGGTGTATCTATTGACTCTTGGATATGCATCTCTACAATTCCTTATTAGTCAGCAATCCAAGAATATGATTCTTCCCCTAGGCATTGGAATTGGGGGCTTGATCTCCTTCTTGATTCTATCTCAAGGTTGGGAGTATGTCGAATATCATCCGTATGGTTATCAGATGATGGGTATTGGTAATTATGCTGATGTGGAAGCCTCGTTTTGGGCACAATCAAAATTCATCTACCGCAGCTTAGGCGTAGCATTTGTGACGTTTGCAGTTGGTGGTTGGTTAATGCTCAGGAAGCGGATTGTGTAGCGGGCTGGTGTTACAAGGATTCGCTTAGAAATAAGCATTCATTCCTACCATAAAAAATACCTGTTCAGTTTTCGGTAGCGCTGGTTGTTGGTGGGCCTTACCTTTGTCATAAATGATGAAGCAATGCCCACTAGCATGACCTTTGAAGAACAATATGATGCTATCGTACGTAAGGATGCCACCTATGAAGGGGTGTTCTTTACGGCTGTAAAGACGACGGGGATTTTCTGTCGGCCTACCTGTACTGCACGTAAACCTAAGCCCGAGAACGTGGAGTTTTTCAACAATACCCAGGATGCTATCCGCCATGGATACCGACCCTGCAAACGTTGTCGTCCGTTGGAAAACCCCGATGCTACTCCTGATTATATCACCAACCTTTTAGCAGATCTTAGGGCCAATCCAGAACTAAAGATCAAGGATTACGATTTACGGCAACGCGGACTTGAGCCAGCCCACATTCGCCGATGGTTCAAGAAGCACCATAACATGACCTTCCAAGCTTACCAAAGAATGATGAGGATCAATAGCGCCTACTATCACATTAACCAGGGGCAGCGTGTAACCGATGCGGCCTACGGCAATGGCTTTGAATCGCTTAGTGGTTTCAATGAACGCTTCCGTAAGATATTCTCCGGTAGCCCCTCCGAGAATGAGGGCAAAACGGTTATCCATATTCACCGGATCACTACGCCATTAGGTCCTATGTACGCCTGCGCTACAGATCAAGGACTATGCCTCTTAGAATTTACGGATCGGCGAATGCTGGAAACAGAATTCAAGGATCTACGCAAAAGACTGAATGCAGTCATCTTGCCAGGTTTGAACTCCCATCTCCAACAGACAGGACGAGAGTTATCGGAGTACTTTGCTGGTACGCGGAAGTCATTCACCGTCCCCTTGCATACGCCTACTACTCCATTCCGCCAGCAAGTCTGGGATGAACTGCTTACCATTCCTTATGGTACCACTCGGTCCTACGCGCAGCAGGCCGTCCGTATAGGCAATCCCAAGGCGGTACGTGCCGTAGCTTCTGCTAACGGACATAACCGGGTAGCCATCATCATACCTTGCCATCGCGTAATTGGAAGTGACGGTAGCCTTACCGGTTACGCCGGAGGCTTGGCTCGCAAGCAGTGGTTATTAGACTTGGAAGGGAAAAACAAAGGATAGGTTGAGAACGGGGCGAGGAGGGCATATTTGAGGCTTCCTATTTTCCTTATATGACCTCATATGCCTTACGCGAATCAAGGGCTAAAAAAGACGTAGAAGC
>CAJXOS010000015.1 GCA_913057725.1 uncultured Lewinella sp. | reverse complement strand
GAGTCTATGATTTGGCAATTGGTAAGGAGGTGGTATCGACCTTCGCCGGAGCAGCAGATTATCTGTCCTATCCCAACCTTTATGAGCCATCGCAAACGCTTACCAGGAAGCCAGAGAAGTCGGCAGACCTTGTTGCCTTAGAAGGGCTCTATGCAAACGTCCGGCAATTGAGAACAGAGAATACGGCCTCTGATCAGTCCTTGGAGGATATTTTTGCCAAACTGAGAGCAGATCATTCTTCAGACTGGCTCCTGTCCCTAGAACTGCTTGAGCTTGCTAAGTCAGCAGAGCTTCAGACCCAGTTAACAGAATATCTACTAGCCTTGGCTTCCCAGCACCCGAAGGTGGCGCACTTAATTAAAGAAGGCATTGAACTGCTAGAATTACCGCATTCTGTCTAAGTGGTGATGATAACAAATTGAAAAGCCCGCTGACTACATTAGTCAGCGGGCTTTTTATCTAAAGAGATACCTACTATCGGCGTTGTTCCCACCAATCAGCCTGCTCTGGCGTAGCGGTCTCTAATTTCTTGTATTCACCCAACCAAAGAACTTTGCCCAAGGCGGCTGCTACACGCGCTTCTTCGCGCATGGCATCCTCTAGCATCTCTGGCTGATAGTATTGTCCCACAAAATTGGTGTCAAAATCACCAGACCGGAAAGCCTCATGTTGGCATACAAACTTACCGAAGGGTAGGGTAGTAGCCACGCCTTCGATCTCATAGGCCTCAATAGCTTCGATCATTTTGCGCATGGCTGCATCACGATTGGCGCCATAGGTGACCAGTTTAGCGAGCATTGGATCGTAGTAAATCGGAATATCCATCCCTTCTACGAAACCGTCATCAACTCTGATGCCTTCACCTACTGGAATCTGATATCGTTCCAGGTTTCCTACGCTTGGCAAGAAGTTATTCATTGGATCTTCTGCATACACGCGCAGTTCAAGTGCATGCCCTGTGATCTCTAAATCTTCCTGAGTAAATGGTAGTGCTTCTCCGCGTGCTACGCGAATCTGCATTTCAACCAAGTCAATTCCAGTAATGAGTTCCGTTACTGGGTGCTCTACCTGAAGACGGGTGTTCATTTCCAGGAAGTAGAAGTTATGGTCAGCGTCCAGGAGGAATTCTACGGTTCCTGCTCCAAGATAATCGCAAGAGCGAGCCACTTCTACCGCAGCAGCCCCTATTTGGGCACGAAGCTCAGGTGATAGCACAGCAGAAGGCGCCTCCTCTACTACTTTCTGGTGGCGTCTTTGGATGCTACATTCTCTCTCAAAAAGGTGTACCACGTTACCGTGGCTATCTGCCAAAACCTGAATCTCAATGTGACGAGGCTTCGTGACAAACTTCTCAATGAACACTGCCCCGTTCCCAAAGGCAGACACTGCCTCCGAAACAGCACGTTCCATTTGCTCCTCAAACTCCTCTACCTTTTCAACCTTTCGCATTCCTTTACCTCCGCCGCCGGCAGAGGCTTTGATCAAGATCGGGAAGCCTACCTCTATTGCTATCTGTTTAGCCTCGGCTACATCCGTAATAGCATGGTCGACACCAGGTACCATTGGTACATCGTAGTTCTTGACGGTATCCTTTGCAGCTAGCTTATCACCCATTACCTCAATGGCATGCGATTTAGGACCAATAAAAGTGATGCCTGCTTTTTCTACAGCTTGAGCGAAAGCAGCATTTTCACTTAGGAAGCCATAACCAGGGTGGATACCATCAACGCCCAATTCTAGAGCAGCTTCAATGATTTTGTCTCCTAGTAGATAAGATTGATTCGATGGTGGAGGGCCAAGACAAACAGCTTCGTCAGCAAATTGAACGTGTGGTGCAGTACGGTCGGCTTCAGAGTACACCGCTACGGTAGCAATCCCCATCTGACGGGCAGTATGCATCACGCGCAAGGCGATTTCACCACGGTTGGCAACCAGGATTTTTTGCATGGTTTTATTCTTTTGGGCAGTTGAAGTCACAAAAGTAATATCCCTACTCGGATTTTAGTTCGAGTCCAGTAGGTAAAAAAGGACTAGCATCGCCTCCGCCTTTGATAATTTCACGAACAATAGTGGAACTGATATGCGAGTAGGCAGGCTGACTGATGAGAAATACTGTCTCAATTCCCTGACCAACAATGTTGTTTAGCTGGGAAATTGTTTTTTCATAGTCAAAGTCAGAGGCATTTCGCAAACCTCTCAAGAGGTAACGTGCTCCTATTTCGTTGCAGAAGTGGGCAGTAAGACCATCAAAGGTATCTACCCTGACAGAGGGAAATGGTTCGAATACTTGCTTTAACCACGCCTGCCGCTGCTCTAATGAGAAGAGGTATTTCTTTTGAGAGTTCACTCCAATGGCAACGACGATTTCATCGAATAGCGGAATGGCGCGCTGTACGAGGTCAAAGTGTCCGGTAGTAATGGGATCAAAAGACCCGGGAAATACGGCAATCTTACGCATTTGATAAACAGGCTTTCGTTAGTTCGGCAAAAGATAACTAACCTGCCTGGGAAAAATGAGAATGCTGCCGCGAAATAGATTATCTTTGTAACATATTTGTTTTTGTTGTGTATCGATAAATAGAGCTAAAGTCATTGCTAATTACTTGATTAGTATGCGTTTAGTTCTCGTGAGCAACCTTCTAAGCAAATCTCCACTTCAAAAGCTGGCTTCACTTGAAACGTTGGTACCCTAAACCTTCAGGTGAATTTTAAAAATCGCGAATAACACCGAACTCATTGGGATACGTCTGCTACGTATTCCTACCCCGTGTAACTGACCCTAACGTAAAATGAGAAAACTAACAGCCAGACTTTGCCTCATCTGTTTTTTGCTATGCGTTGGTGCCACCCTTTGGGCTCAAAAGGGTAAACTGCGCAAGGCCGCACTGTACATGGAAACACTCCAGTACGAAGAGGCTATCGAAGTTTACGAAAAACTGCATAAGAAAGATGCCGAAGCTATCGAGCCTCTAGTAGGCCTGGCTATGGCGCACCATAAGCTAAAGCATTTGGAAGATGCCGCGCAATGGTATGCAGAGGCTTTGAAGCTTCCCGAAGCTGATGCAAGCGTCTATTTTGAATACGGGCATGTCCTTTTTCAACAGGGTGCCTGCGAAGCTGCCCAGTCTGCTTTCATGGAGTTTCTAAGACGCAAACCCTACGATGAGCGACAGAACGAGCTCCAAGATGTCTGCGCACTTTATGAGCGTCTGCAATCGGGCAGCGTTACACAAACGCAAATTTCTCAACCAGATTTTAATGGTGTAAATAGCGATTTAGCGCCAGCCTTCTTTTACGATGGTTTGGTCTTTGGCTCTGTACGCACGGGCGATAAGCGCAAGGGTGCCTATTATGATCTGTTCTATACTCGTCCGCTCGCTGAGGATCGTCCGGATGGTCTTAGTCTTACTTATGAGCCAATCGAAGGTTTTTCAGATATGCTCAATAGTGGCTTTAATGAGGCTATTGTCACCTTCAGTCCGGATTATTCTGAGGTATACTTTACGAGTAACCAAGCTGAAGCTGCATCCGAAAAGCGGCCGGTTCGACGATTAGAAATCATGGTCGCTCGAATGGGAGCAGATAGCACTTGGTCGGAACCTCTACCACTAGCACTCAATAGTCCTAACTACAGCGCTGCTCACCCGGCGCTTTCACCGGATGGCCAACGCCTTTTCTTTAGCTCTGATCGCCCTGGTGGTTTTGGGGGCAAAGATTTGTACTACGCCGATCGAGTAGGTCTGGGCTGGAGTAGCCCAATCAACCTTGGCCCAAAGATCAATACGGAAGGAGACGAGCTTTTCCCATACTACCATAGTGATGGCGAACTCTATTTTGCGAGTGATGGGCAAATTGGGCTTGGTGGACTAGATATATTCCGAGTGGAAGATTTAGGCGAAGGCCAGTGGGGGAGTGTACAAAACCCTGGAAAACCAATCAATTCTGAGTCAGATGACTTTGCCTTAATTCTTAAGCCAAACGGTACTTATGGATTTCTGACCTCCAATCGCCCAGGCGGAAAAGGAAGTGATGATATCTATGCGTTTCAGAAACGCAAGATTCGCTTAGAAATTCAATTCTATACAGACGAAGACACCGAGCTTGCGGAAAGTCTACCGCTTGCTGTCCGCGGTGAAGAATACTTGGTATTCACCGAAGAAAACGGACGCTGGTCCACTTGGTTGGAGCCTGATGACTGCCGATACATTCGTGTTCGTGATGATCGATTCGCGGAGTCGGCCAAAGAGATTTGTGCTTCGGATGCTACTTCTAATAATGATGAACTTATCGTTAAGTGGCAGCTCGCGCCTGCCAACGACAGCCCCTGGGCCAATAACGAGGGCGAGAAGATGTTGGAGGGTATACTACTTGATGAGCTAACCGGAGCTCCAATTCCAATGGCAGAGCTATCATTGACTGGCAATGATTGTACACTCAGTGTTAGCCTCACTACAGACAAACGTGGTTACTTCTCCTATATCGCTGATGAGGACTGCTGCTTCGATTTGTTGACCTCTGCCGACGGCTATTTCTCCGGTATCTCCGCAAGACCTTATTGTAGCTCTAACTGGCCACAACGTGATACCATCTACCTAGCGCCGTATCGCTTACAGGCAGATCAACAGCTATCGAGTAATGCAGCCGCTTCTTCTGATTTTCAGGTGGGTAGCCAGGTATATCAGGATGCCGATCGAGCTATACCTTATCTGCTAAAGGTATACTATGACCTGGGGCGTGCCAGTGTTCGACCAGAAGCAATTCCTGAACTTAATCGTCTGTATTGGCTATTAGATCGTAATCCAGACATCGTGGTCGAGATTGGTTCTCATACTGATGCTCGGGGTACTGATGCCTTTAACTATCGATTATCCCAGCGCAGAGCTAATGCGATTGTACGATTCCTCGTCAGTAAGGGTATTGCCAGCTCTCGTTTGCAAGCCAAAGGCTATGGGGAAACCCGACTTGTAAATGACTGTTCCAATGGTGTTGATTGTAGTGAAGATGATCATCAAATGAACCGTCGGACAGAGTTTAGAGTCATCGCTGAGCGCCTAGGCCAGAACAACCGGTAATCGGTCGAGTAGCTTATAGTAGGTAGCGTGAACAGTAGACTTCTACAGCCGAATCCGGTTTGTGATCAAAGTCTTTGACTGAACTAGATCGCCTTGTCTTGAATTGTCTGGTGCTTCCGGATAACCAACCTCTTGTTTGTAAATAAGGAAATTCAGTACTACATTTACCAAAACAGGGCTACAGGCCAACGGTCACCGCCTATTACCTAATCTATGTATTGAGTTATGAGATTCTTTCCAATTGCGCTGGTATTTACCCTATTACTCGGCTTTAGCATACCGGCTTCCGCGCAGTTTCGCTCCTCTATGCGTACGGCCAATAAGCAGTACGATATTAATGCTTACAACTTGGCAATTCAGTCTTATTTGGCCGCTTTAGAGCGCCGGCCAACTGATGCAGAAGCCTTGGGTAAGATCGCCGACTGCTATCGGCACCTTAATATGATGGAAGATGCTGCTCGTTATTATGCTCAGGCTGTTCGTCAGCGGGATGTTAATCGTCAGCACTTTTTGGAATTTGGCCACGTGCTTCGCTCACTCGGACGCTATGATGAAGCTAAGCAATGGTACGCTACCTACGCTCGGGATGTAAATGCCATGGTAGGTAATCAATATACCCAGAGTTGTGATTTTGCTAAATCGCAGATTACAGCTACCTCAGGATTCAATGTTACCCCAGAACTGCTGAATACGCCTTCTTCTGATTTCGGTATCAGCATGGCTGGTAATGACCAAGTGGTCTTCAGCTCCGCTCGTACTGACCTATCGGCTCCAGGGAGCTTTTCTGGTAGTGCGGGAAACAGCTTATTAGTAGCTACAATTGGGCAAGACCGCTTCCTTGCGATTCCTTACCTTCTGCGTAATGGTTACACTGTAAGTGGTGGTAACCCTGGTCCTGTGTCTTATTCTCCGGATGGTACTCGCGTGATCTTTACACGTAACAACTTCGTTGATGGTACCCGTCAGATCCCTTCAAGCGGTATGCAGTTGGCACTATTCCAAGCTACTGTAAGTGCTAGTGGCGAGTGGATTGATGTTCGGCCATTCCCGTTTAACGGTTCTGAATTCTCTACAGGCTTTGCCACCTTTACCCCTGACGGACGCGGTATCTACTTTGCCTCTGATCGTCCAGATGGTTTTGGCGGCTATGATATCTATGTATCGTTTCTGGTTGGTAACTCTTGGAGTACTCCTGAGAACCTTGGCCCTGTAGTAAACTCACCAGGAAATGAAATTACACCAAGCTTTGACGGTGCTAACCTATACTTCGCTTCAGACTGGCACCATGGTTTAGGTGGTTTTGATGTATTCCGTTCTCAGCAAGACAATGGTCGTTGGACACAGATCTTTCATATGGGAGCAGCGATCAACTCACCACGGGATGATTACGGATATATGTTTGATGATACCCGTAACCTTGGATATGTTATTAGTAACAGAACAGGCGGTAGCGGAAATGAAGATATCTACCGCGTTACACGTTCGGCTGATAATGTCACTTTAGTGATTAAGAATGCTTCGGATGGCAGCCCGCTAGCGAATGCAGTAGTAGACTTCGTTGAATGTGGCGAAGGTGCTTATCAAGCTAGTCCAGAGGGTTTGTATTCCTTCCAAGCAATGCAGGGGTTGAACTGTAATCTGGTTATCCGTAAGGATGGTTACGCCAGTACTACGGTGCCTTTAGCTACCTCTGGAAACGGAGAGCAAAAAGAAATTGAAGTCAACCTTACTAAGATTAGCGAAACCTACGCGGGTAAGATTGTCGACTATGCTACTCGTATTCCACTTCAAGGAGTAGTAGTCAAGCTGACGAATCGTAACACTGGTAACCAAATGGAAGCCGTGACGGATGTGAATGGTGACTACTACGTAGCCATGAGTCCGTACACTACTTACGATTTCTTGATTACTAATCCTGGATACCAGGACGTAGTTTTTGCACTGCCAATTGAGGATGGAATGAATCGCTCTGTTTTAGGAGCAATTGGTATGCAACCAGGTACTAGCGGTACAGGAAGCCCAGTGAGCCCTAATCCTGTTACACCGGTAAATCCTAATCCTGGTCCAACTGGTCCTTCTACTGTGCCTGCAGGCTATGCTGTTCAAATTGCAGCGATCAGCAAACTGGATCTTAATCGTTTCAGCGATTTGAATAACCTTGGTAATGTCTATGCTGTAGAGCAGAATGGTACCTACAAAGTACGCTTGGGGGTGTACAATACTCGCGCAGAAGCAGAACAGTCACTACGCAACGTGAAGGGGCGCGGTTACGGTGATGCCTGGATCGTACAAGAGGCCGGAAGTACTGTAGCCGGCGGTGGTGTACCTAATACAGGAGGTGTGCCTAATACCGGTGGAGGTATCAATAACCCACCTTCAACGCCAGGAGGATATATGGTACAGTTGGCTGCTTATTCTAAGCCGGAATATTTTGATCGCAATACGGCTGAGACTTTAGGACCAGTTACTTCTCGTCCTAAGGGTAATCTAACCGCTATGCTGGTGACCAATATCCGCTCGCTTTCTGAAGCCAGAGATATCCGCCGACGTGCACGCGGTCTTGGCTGGGAAGGAGCCTTCATTGTCCAAGATCAAAATGGCCAATTGGTTAAGGTTGACTAAGACCAATTAGGTTGTTGACGATAAGAAATCGGGAGAAGCAAATTTTGCTTCTCCCGATTTCTTTTGCCTTATGAGGTAGGTCTTTAGTAGGGATAGCGGTATTGATAGTATAACCGCCGCTCAAACGGCCCTTTGATCACCAAAACATTGCGTATAGACCTGGACTTTTCCACTATTTCTTAAACTTGAAAGTTGGATCATTATGAAGTGGATGCAAGTCGTTGCCCTGTTTTGTGTAGCTCTCCTTACAGCATGTCAACCAGATGAAGACTTTGTTCTTGATGACGGTATCGTTGACATTAACCGTCCAAATGACGGAAACCCAAATGATAATCCTGGAGATAACAACCCTGGCGTTAATCAGGCCCAGCTAGAAGAGCTAGGTCGCCTCCTTTTTTGGGACCCCATTCTCTCCGGCGAGTTGGACGTGTCTTGTGCTACTTGTCACCACCCTGATTTTGGCTATGCAGATGGCCGCCGTCTTCCAATTGGTGTTGGTGGTGTGGGCCTAGGCCCTGATCGGAGGGATGCTGTTAATGATGACATTGGCCTTGTTGGGCGTAATTCTCCGACAGTGCTGAATACCGCTTTTAACGGCATGCGTGAAGACGGAAGCCTGGATGCGGGTTTTGCACCCATGTTCTGGGATAATCGGGCGAATGGTCTGGAAGAACAGGCCCTATTGCCTTTACACTCGTTTGAGGAGATGCGAGGCCATGCTTTTGATGAGTCGGTGACGCTAGATAGTATTGTTGCTCGACTTCGTGCCAATAACCAGTATCAGAACTTGTTCACTACTGCTTTCGGGCAGCAGAATACGATCAATTCAGAAAACATCGCCGTAGCCATATCTGCCTTTGAGCGTACGATCACGGCTACGAATAGTCCCTTTGATCAGTACCAAGCTGGTAACCAGAATGCTATGACTGCTCAGCAAATAAGAGGAATGGACCGCTTCCGGCAGATCGGTTGTGATGACTGCCATGGTGGCCCGATGTTCTCTGACTTTGAATTGCACGTTCTTGGTGTCCCGGATAGTCCATTGCTGCCGGGAACTGATGCAGGGGCCGGGGGCACTTACGCTTTCCGTACGCCAACCTTGCGAAACCTGGCTGAAACTGGTCCATTCTTCCACAATGGCGAAGCAGCAGACCTACAGCAGGTAATGATTTTCTACCGTAATGTACGTGGCAATGGAGGTGGGCCCGGCGGCCCTGGCAATGGCGGTGGCCTGCGGCTTAATCCGAATGTAAATCCTAATCAACTTGATCAGGAAATACGCAACCTCGGAAACTTCGATAACAATGATATCCAGGATATCGTCGCCTTCATCCAAGCATTAAACGATCCAAATTTTGATCGACGCATTCCGAATTCCGTACCCAGTGGACTAAACCCCGGGGGTAATATTGACTAAATACCGTGCATCAACATGGCGTAGGTAGGGTAGGGCGTTAAGTCCTTGCCTTAGCCTACGCTTTTGATATTGATCTAAGAGGAGATCAATTTCCTTAGGCTAGCCTGTCATTGAGTATAATTTCCTTGATACGTTTCTCTTCTCTGTGAATCCCTCTGACAATAGTAAGAGACTGTTGTCAGCGCATTGCTTGGCACTAAATCAAGGAGAAGTGAGAAATATATTCTGGCTCGCCGCATTATTACTAACCGCTTGTACGGGAGTGGATGATGCAAGTACCTCACCAAAGGAGGGCTATTTTAAAGTAGGATCTATCCATGCGGATGCGGACTTTGACGGGGCGCGGCTGAACAAACTCGAACAGATCGATGATGCTATTTACAGAGTGACGATTTCACCAGAGGCTTTACCGGTTAATAATAGTCCCTGGTATGCCTTTCGTCTTTGGTCTGATGACAACCTAAACATTGAGCTGGAAATCGCTTATACCGATAGCTTCAAAAACCGGTACCTTCCTAAAAGAAGCAAAGACGGGGAGGTTTGGCAAACTATTGATTCGTCCTTATTATCTACCGATACTACAACTGGCATACTAACCATAAACCTAGAGCTTGGTCCAGAGAAGCTATGGATTGCCGCCCAGGAAAACCTGAATACACCCTATATCGAAAACTGGATTGACCAACTTGCTGAGCGACCGACTGTAGAAAAGGCAGAAATTGGCAATAGTGTGCTAGGACATCCATTATTGGCTTTGACGGTCGCTGAAGGGCGACCTGAGCAGGCTTTGTTTATAGTAGGGCGGCAGCACCCTCCGGAAGTGCCAGGAGGAACAATTTCATTGATGAATTTTGTGGAAGAAGTACTTGGAGAGTCAGAGCTGGCTACCCAATTCCGTGAACGTTTTGCCGTGTACATGGTCTCACTCGCCAACCCTGATGGCGTAAGCATGGGACACTGGCGACACAATGCCAATGGAGTAGATCTTAACCGAGACTGGATTGACTTCACCCAGCCTGAAACACAACTGATCAGAGACTGGATGTTGTCGCGTCCGCACGGTTCTTATAATCAGGGAGCTAGATTTGGCATAGATTTCCACACTTCCTACAGTGGCCCTTATCTCTTGACGCTCGATACAATTCCGCATCGGGTTTCACCGCAACGAACCAATCAGTGGATAGCTAGTATCGAAAGCCAGCTCCAGGAAGAATTGGATATTCGACCTCGTTCACAAGACTTCCCATACTGCTACAATTGGTTCATCAATCAACTTGGCGTAGAAGCGGTAACCTATGAAGAAGGAGACGAAAAGCCAAGGAGCGAGATTCGAGAACGAGCTCGCCTTTATGCCAGAATACTAATGGAAGTGCTGCTTTCAAATGACTAGCAATTGGCTGGCGTTGCTTAAACTACCTCGCTGAATCTACCAGCACCCACTTCGTGTTTCCAGTAGTGTTGGTCAAAGGCTAAGCAGATATTCCTTAGAAATGGCCGACCAGCGGGTAATACCTTTAGGCAATGGCCGTCTATCTGCAGCAGGCCATCGGCTTCCATCTCTTTAAGGCGCTCTAAACCAGCAAATAGATCTGCGCATTGAACTTCCGGATTGAGCCAGCATGTGCTCTCCTTACACATGATATTGAGGATGTGTCGACGAATGATTTGTTCATCTTTCGTCAGCAGATAACCTTTGATTAAGGGTAGTTCTCCGTTCTCCACACGCTCCCGGTAAGGTTCGATTTTTTTCTCATTTTGAACGTAAGCTCCCCAGCTATCACCAATCGCAGAAACACCGAGTGCCAGGTTCAGTCGAGTGTCATGGGGCGTATAGCCCATGAAGTTCCGGTGAAGTCGTTTCGCCTTCGAGGCTATCAACAACTCATCCTGTGGTAATGCGAAGTGGTCGAAGCCAATTTCTTCGTATCCCATCTCTTCTAGAAAACGCTTGCCTGTTTCGTAAAGCTCCCGTTTTTGATCACCTCTAGGTAGATCCGTTTCGTCGTAGGCGCGTTGACTTGGACTCTTCCATGGCACATGCGCATAGCTGTAGAAAGCAATACGCTCAGGGCGTAGTTTCTGCAGGTGTTCAATGTTGGTCAGGATGTGATCAATCTTCTGCCGCGGTAAACCGAAGATGAGGTCAAAATTAATGGATTCGTAACCCAGCTCTCGGCTTTGCTCAACCACCCGATAGATTTCCGCTGTGGTTTGCTTGCGGTTGATCAGAAGCATGATATCCTGACCAAAATCTTGTACCCCAATACTTATGCGGTTGAAACCCGAACTGCGCAGTGTTCGCAGATGCTCGTAGGTAGTACTATTTGGATGGGCTTCAAAGCTGAAGCTATGATCGGGGGCTAGTTTGGCTTGATGTAAGATTCCCTCTACTAGAAAGGAGAGGTTTTCTGGAGAAAAGAAGGTTGGAGTACCTCCCCCCAGGTGAAGCTCTCTGATGACTGATTTTTCTCCTAGAGCAGCAACGTACATCGCCCACTCCTTAAGTACACTCTCTATATATGGACGCTCCACGGCGTGGTTTTTAGTAATGCGCTTGTTGCATCCACAGTAAGTGCACAATTGCTCGCAGTACGGCAAGTGTATGTACAGATTAATGATGCCTTGTTCCTGGTACGTTTTCTTTACCTCTAGTAGCCATTCTTCTTGACCTGGACCTGGAATTTGCCAGTTGGGAACAGTGGGATAACTCGTGTATCTGGGGGCTGCAATGTTGTACTTGGCAAGCAAAGATTTTGTCATAACGGGAGATTGTCAGTTCCATTGATTTTGGTATCGGCAAAGCTACTTGTGGGCGTTGGCCTAGTAGGGTGACAAAAGTCACTACACTCCGTGATTTATAGCACAAACCAGGGGTGGCACTACCGGTAGCTTTGACCTAACTAACAACTACCTGCCATTATCATGTCGATTACTGTTGACAACAAAACACATAAGGCTCGGCCAAGTGGGGATGAAACCAAGCCACAATGTGACCACTGTGGGGAAATTTGTGATACCGAACTCATTGCCTTTCAGGAAAAGCAATTCTGCTGTGTAGGCTGTAAAACAGTCTATGAGATCCTATCCGAAAATCAACTAGGTACTTTCTATCAATTGGAGCAAACTCCTGGCCTACAGTTGCGTGGCCGCGAAATGGAGGATTACGCCTGGTTGGAGGAAGAAGAGGCAATTGATAAGCTGTGTGATTATCGGGATGAAGAACTAATTAAGATCACCCTTCATCTACCACAGATCCATTGCACCTCTTGTGTGTGGTTACTCGAACATCTGTACCGTTTGGATGAAGGCGTACTTCGCAGCCAGGTGAATTTCATCGCTCGTGAAGCTTATGTGCAGATTGACCCCCGGAAAATCACCTTGCGAGAACTGGTCGAAATGTTAGCTAGAATCGGCTATGCCCCTCGACTACAGTTAGATAAACTCAATGAAGATAAAGCTGTCCCAGTCGATCGTACCTTCTCTTACCAATTGGGGGTGGCAGGCTTTGCTTTTGGCAATATCATGCTGCTTAGCTTCCCTGAGTATCTGGGCTTACAGGAAATGACTTTCCAACGGTGGTTTGGTTACCTTAATATACTACTGTCGATTCCGGTTGTGGTCTTCAGTGCTCGTTCCTACTGGCAATCCGCTTGGCACTCTTTACGTCAGTATCAATTGAATATTGATGTACCTATTAGTCTAGGAGTCGCGGTCTTGTTTCTGCGGTCGGTTTTTGAAATAGTTACGCACAGTGGCGCAGGATACCTGGACAGTTTAGCTGGCCTGGTGTTCTTCTTGCTCATTGGTCGATGGTTCCAACAACGGACCTATAATCATCTTTCCTTCGAACGGAATTACCAGAGCTATTTCCCGATTGCGGTCTTGCGCGAAGAACGAGACCACAGCTGGAAGAGTGTAACCTTGAATGAACTCAAGGTTGGGGATGTAGTGCGGGTACAAAACAATGGTCTACTCCCAGCGGATGGACTATTGGTGAACGGTGATGCTCGCCTAGATTATAGTTTTGTTACTGGCGAAGCGGATCCCATCCGGAAAGAACTTGGAGAAAAGGTATTTGCTGGCGGTCGACAAACGGGCGGACAGATTGATGTTTGTCTGACCAAGACTGTCTCGCAGAGCTACCTAACGCAACTCTGGAATGACGAAGCCTTCAGCAAGGATTATACGGCGGGTAGTAGTCTGTTGCTCACTAGAATTGGGAAATACTTTACACCGACCGTATTGCTCATCGCCTTCAGCACGCTAGCCTATTGGTGGTCTATTGATGAACGAACGGCTTTGCATGCGTTTACGGCCGTTTTAATCATTGCGTGTCCTTGTGCCCTTGCTCTATCTGTCCCCTTTACGCTGGGTAACGCGATTCGTTTGATGGGCAAAGAGTCCATCTTTTTTAAGAATACCGCGGTACTAGAAGCATTACATGAAGTAGACGCGATCGTATTTGATAAAACCGGAACACTTACCGTTAGGACATCCGAACAAGCGTTGAGTTACCCATCAAACTTATCCGCTGAAGAGAAACAGCTGATTAAGTCTTTAGCCAGTCAATCTGGGCATCCAGTGAGTCAGCGATTGGCCCAAGAATGGCCAGCAGAACCGACGAGTTCCATCGAAGGCTTTCAAGAGGTAACTGGAAAAGGAATATCCGGAGTTATTCAAGATAATACCGTTCGTATTGGTTCGCCAGGATTCCTGGGCACTGCCGAACTGGCACCAGGAACGTGGGCAGAGATTAACGGAAAGTTGATCGGACCATTTGTGATCCGCCATTCATACCGTGATGGAGTAGGGGCGATGCTGAAGAACTGGAGGCAGAAATACGACCTGTACCTCCTTTCGGGTGATAACGATGCTGCACGTGAGGAGCTGGCCGCCTATTTCCCTGCCGACCATCTACATTTTGAACAAAGCCCACACGATAAGCTGGCCTTTATTAAAAGCCTCCAAGATCAAGGGCAGCGCGTCTTAATGATCGGTGATGGATTAAATGATGCCGGAGCACTACAGCAGAGTGAAGTAGGAATGGTGGTGACAGAAGACGTCAATAACTTCACTCCCGCTTGCGATGTCATTTTGGGCAGTCAACGCTTTGGGCAACTGGAGAAGATTCTTCACTACGGAAGCGGCACAATCTGGATTGTCTACTTCGCTTTCCTACTGGCCTTTATATACAACGTAGTTGGGTTGAGTTTTGCCGTTCAGGGGCTATTGTCGCCACTGATCGCTGCGATCCTTATGCCGCTTAGTTCGATCACAATTGCAGTGGTTGGAGTAGTGGGAAGTAGCTGGCTGTACCAGCGCTTTTTGGGGGAGTGACAAATGTCACCCTATGGTCAGAGAAATGTCACTTAGGCCGGGTGAGCAGTCTACTAACTTGCGCCAATATTGATGCTTATTAATCAAAAACGAATGCTGTATGAAGGTCATATTTTTTCTGATTCTGCTGAGCTTGCTAGTCGCTGTAGGCTTTCTCGCAGCATTTTTCTGGGCCGTGCGCTCTGGCCAGTACGACGATGAATACACGCCTTCTGTGCGCATGCTCTTTGATGACCAGACGAAAGATAACAATCAACTTTAACCCGGGAGTACCGGAATAATTTTTTACAGGTATGTCGAATTTGGAAACCTTCAGCTATGACAACCGTATCGTAAGGAAATTTGCTTACATCACTGCGGTTTGGGGGGTAGTCGGTATGCTAGTGGGCTTGCTTGCAGCCTTTCAGCTTATTTGGCCGTCATTTAACCTCGGATTCGCGGAAACGACATTTGGTCGGATTCGCCCGCTGCACACGAATGCAGCGATTTTTGCATTTGTGGGTAACGGTATCTTTACCGGGGTCTACTACTCACTTCAACGCCTTCTCAAGACACGGATGTTCAGCGATACGCTGAGCAATATTCACTTCTGGGGATGGCAAGCCATTATTCTGGCTGCAGCACTTACGTTGCCATTAGGTATCACTAGTGCCAAGGAGTATGCAGAGCTTGAATGGCCAATTGATTTGGCTATTGCTGCCGTTTGGGTGGTGTTTGGTATCAACATGTTTGGTACGATTCTTAAGCGCCGGGAGCAGCACATGTACGTTGCAATCTGGTTCTACATCGCTACCTGGGTTACGGTGACCGTTCTGCACATTGGTAACAACCTTGAATTGCCAGTTTCTCTTTGGAAGAGTTACCCGGTATTCGCTGGTGTACAGGATGCATTGGTACAATGGTGGTATGGACACAATGCCGTGGCATTCTTCCTGACTACGCCTTACCTCGGTTTGATGTACTACTTCATTCCTAAGGCCGCTAATCGTCCGGTATACAGTTACCGTCTTTCGATTATCCACTTCTGGGCACTGATCTTTATCTATATCTGGGCCGGACCTCACCATTTGCTCTATACCTCATTGCCAGACTGGGCTCAGTCTTTGGGTATGGTCTTCTCTTTGATGTTGATCGCACCGAGTTGGGGTGGTATGTTGAACGGTCTTTTGACCTTGCGTGGTGCTTGGGACCGCGTTCGTAATGACCCTGTTCTGAAGTTCATGGTGGTTGCTGTTACCGCTTATGGTATGGCGACACTTGAAGGTCCTTTGATGTCGATCAAGAGTGTAAACGCAATCAGCCACTACACCGACTGGACCATTGGCCACGTACACATTGGTACCTTGGGTTGGAACGGTATGTTGACCTTCGGTATGCTATACTGGTTGTTCCCGAAACTCTACAATACGAAGCTCTATTCTACGAAGTTGGCAAACGCCCACTTCTGGATTGGTACGCTTGGTATCCTGTTTTACGCCATTCCATTGTACTGGGCTGGTTGGACGCAGAGTTTGATGTGGAAGGAATTCTTGCCAGAAGGTATCCTTAAGTATGGTAACTTCTTGGAAACGGTTACTCAGATTCTTCCAATGTACATGCTTCGCGCTATCGGTGGTACGATCTACGTAGGTGGTGTGTTTGTCATGATCTACAACTTGATTAAGACCGCTCGCGCCGGTGAATTTGTTGGCGACGAAGAAGTACAAGCACCTGCTCGTGCCGTAGCCTTCACAGGTGGACACAAAGGGGAATACTGGCACCGTTGGATTGAGCGCCGTCCAATTCAATTATTAGTGTTCGCTACAATCGCCATCTTGATTGGTGGATTGGTTGAGATCTTCCCAATGGTAACGATCGAAGACAATGTACCGAAGATTGAAAGTGTGAAGCCTTACACTGCTCTAGAACTAGAAGGCCGCGACATCTACATCCGCGAGGGATGTCTGGGTTGCCACAGCCAAATGATTCGTCCATTCCGTTCAGAAACGGAACGCTACGGTGAATACTCTAAGTCTGGTGAGTTCATTTACGACCGTCCATTCTTGTGGGGTAGTAAGCGTACTGGTCCGGATCTACACCGCCTAGGTGGTAAGTATCCAGATAGCTGGCACTTCAACCACATGTACGATCCTACGAGTACATCTCCTGGTTCCATCATGCCTCCATATCCATGGTTGATTGAGGATGAACTAGATCTTGATCTGACAGTGGCTAAACTCAAGACATTGAAGACTTTGGGTACACCGTACTCCGAGGAAGAAATTGCTAATGCTGTCGAAGACGCCAGAGCGCAAGCTGCTACCATTGCAGAGAGCCTGAAACGCGATGGTATTGAAATGGAAGGTCTCGAGACACGTGAAATTGTGGCGATGATTGCCTACCTACAACGACTAGGTACAGACATCAAGCCAAAGGCTCAGGCCGACGCCGAATAAATATAAACTGGAGCCGCTCTCTTGGTAGAGCGGCCTCCACCAAACTAAAACGATCATGTACAAATATATTTTAGCTAACGGCGGTGAGAGCATTAACTGGATGGCCATTTTTTCACTCGTCACTTTTGTCTTCCTATTTGTTGTTAGCGCTATTGCCATCTGGGGACGCAGCAAGTCCTATATCAGTCATATGGAGACTTTGCCGCTAGACCTGGATGAGGAAAATATTCAATAAAACCACCCACAACTTGATTATGAAAAAGAATTGGATCAAAACAAGTCTTACGCTCCTGCTACTGTGCTTTGTGGCGGTGGCTTTCGCCCAGGAAACGGCTGAAGCAACAGTCGCAGCAGAGTCTGGTTCTTGGCTAGACTGGACCATGGAAAATTTCATCCTGGTCTTGGGAGCATTTACAGCAATTGGTGCGGTGGGAGCTATTTTCCATCTAAATAATCAATTGATGGAACTCAATCGTGTTCGTGTATTGAAAGAGCACGGCATTGAGGTAGCCAAAGAGCTTCAATTAACACATACAGAACCGCTGATTAGCCGCTGGTATAAGAAGATGACCGCTGCGGTACCAATAGAGAAAGAAAGCGATGTGATGCTTGATCACGATTACGATGGCATCCGCGAGCTTGATAATATCTTACCTCCTTGGTGGGTAGGCTTATTCTACGCTACCATCTTGATTGGTGTGGTTTACTTCGCTTACTACCACGTTTCTGATCGAGGCCTTTCGTCTTCTGCCGAATATGCATTAGAAATGGAAGAAGCAGAAGCTGCCGTGAAAGCTTATCTGGCCACACAAGCGGATCAAGTAGACGAAAGCAACGTAGAGTTGCTAGTGGACGAAGATCAGCTAGCCCTGGGTGAGAGCATCTTCATGAACAAATGTGCTGTCTGTCACCAGGCTGACGGTGGTGGTGGTGTAGGTCCTAACCTTACCGACGACTACTGGTTGCACGGTGGAGATATCAAAGACGTATTTACGACCATTAAATATGGTGTTCCAGAAAAGGGTATGATCTCTTGGAAAGCACAGCTACGCGCCGGCGATATGCAACGAGTAGCTAGCTATATCCTCACTCTTGTGGGTACGACACCAGCTGCACCGAAAGCACCCGAAGGAGATCTTTATACCCCCGTAGATGAGGCTCCAATGGAGGAAGCTTCTGCAGAATCAAATGAGCAACTAGGAATGAACGAGGAGTAGGGAAACCTCCTCAGCCCCAAAAGAAGAACTGAGCATGCAAACTCCAACATTCACTGACACAGAGACCTATCGGGATACGATTAGTACCGTAGATAGCGAAGGTAAACGGGTATGGATTTACCCGAAGAAGCCCAAAGGGCCGTGGACCAACGCCCGGACCTATGTCAGCTGGGTATTGCTGCTAGTTCTTTTTGGATTACCATTTGTGAAAATTGATGGTAACCCGTTCATTCGCCTGGATATTCTGGGGCGCGACTTTTACCTATTTGGTATGCACTTTGCGCCCCAGGACTTCCACCTCTTCGTGGTAGCGATGCTCACCCTGGTGGTGTTCATCGCTTTGTTTACAGTGGTTTTTGGCCGATTGTTTTGCGGTTGGGTTTGCCCCCAAACCATCTTCATGGAAATGGTCTTTCGCAAAATCGAATACTGGATTGAGGGCGATGCGAGTGCTCAACGCCGATTAAATAAGGCGCCATGGAATGCCGAAAAGATTCGGAAGCGGGTGCTGAAACAAACGCTATTTGTTTTGGTCTCCGTCTTTATTGCGCATACGTTCTTGTCCTATCTGATTGGACCGGAGCGTGTCTTTGATGTGATCACCTCTTCACCCATGAAAAACTTGGGTGGTTTTTCTGCAATGGTAGGCTTTACGGGAGCATTCTATTTCGTTTTCGCACGCCTGCGCGAACAGGTTTGTACAACGATCTGCCCATACGGACGCCTTCAAGGGGTACTTACGGATGATGATACGATCCTGGTAACCTACGATTTTGTACGTGGTGAACCACGCGGCAAAATGAAGCGTGCTTCTAAGCGTCAGACTAAGAACAATCCGGTAGCCGCAACACAAGCCATGGTTGCAGATGCAGATGTAGCTATTGCTGCTGAAAACGAAGCACCGATGAAGGTCCTGGGCGACTGTATTGATTGTAGCCTCTGCGTGCAGGTTTGTCCTACCGGTATTGATATCCGCGACGGCGTACAGCTAGAGTGTGTTAATTGTACCGCCTGTATGGATGCTTGTGATGAGGTGATGCTGAAAATCAATCGTCCAACCCGTTTGATCCGCTACGATAGCCACAACGGAGTGATAAATCAGGAGCGTAAGATCTTCACCCCACGAGCAATTGCTTATTCTATCGCTTTGCTCGTCTTGATAGTAGTGAATGTAATCTTGTTCTCTGGCCGTACAGATGTGGAGGCAGTAATCTTGCGTACCCCTGGAAAACTCTTCTACGAGTTGGAAGGAGACCGGATTAGTAACCTTTACAACTACCAGTTCTTCAACAAAACGAGTGAGACTTACCAGCTAGATATCCGCTTCCCGGATTATCCGGAGGCTGAACTGCAATATGTAGGAGACGCTCCGGAGTTGCAGCCTGATGTAATGACGGAAGGTGCATTCTTCATCATCCTGCCTGAAGCCCAGGTGGTGGATCGTAAGCAAGAATTGAAAATGGAAATCTGGAGTGGGGATGAACTATTAGAAACTACTACGACCAATTTTTTAGGTCCGATCAAATAACTAACAATCAAGAAATCATGACAGGAATAACGTTTAACTGGGGTACTGGGATTTTCCTATTCTATACTGTCTTCGCCAGTGTACTTTTCTACGCTGTATATGAGTCAACCAAGCATGACAATAGCCTGGTGGTCGAAAACTACTATGACTATGACCTTGCTTATCAAGAGCAATACGATCGACTCGAAAATACTGCTCTGCTAGAGGAGCCCTTCAAAATGAACTGGTCTTCAAGTGATAAGCAATTGACGCTACAGTTTCCAGCCGTATTCGAGAATGCCAAAGTAGAAGGAGATATTAGCTTCTACCGCCCGAATAACAAGTCACTCGACTGGAATTTACCAATTGCTATCAATGAGGCTAACGAGATGCCTGTTGATCTCAGCAAACTTCCTACTGGTCGTTGGAAGGCTCAGGTAAAGTGGGAGGCCAGTGGCACCCCTTACTTCGCTGAACGAACCATTGATATTCGATAACCCCATCTATCTATGCTATATACTGCCTTCACGTTTGGACTCCTGGGCAGCCTGCACTGCGTAGGCATGTGCGGTCCGTTGGCCTTGGCTATGCCATTTGGTCAGCGACGTGATCGCTTGCTCAGGGTCTTAACGTATAATGGTGGGAGAATCATTACCTATGGAATACTAGGTGCATTGATGGGGTTTCTAGGACAAGGAATCTTTCTGGTGGGATTGCAATCCTGGCTTACGCTTATTCTCGGTATCCTGTTGATCGCCATCGGCGTATTTTCCGTTCAGCTGGAGTTTAATATTTGGAATCTACCGCTATTGTCAACCTGGTATCTGAAATTGAAAGCAGCCTTTGGTCGCTTGATTTCAAAGACTGGCTTTGGCTCCCTCTTTAGTCTCGGATTACTAAATGGCCTTTTGCCTTGTGGTCTGGTTTACCTGGCACTGGCCGGTGCTTTGACGACTGCCAACTGGCAATCAGGTATTTCCTACATGGTAATGTTTGGCTTAGGAACCTTGCCTCTGATGGTAGCAGTTACTCTACTGGGGCATTTGAGCGGCCGTAAGATTCAGACCTATTTACGAAAAGCGTATCCTATAGTATTGACACTCATGGGCGGCTTTTTGGTTTGGCGTGCTTTGCAGTTTCAGCTGCCCGCTTCGTTTAGCTTGTGGGAAGCCTTGAACAATGCTCCGATGTGTCACTGATCTTTTGGAATTATTTTCGAACTTAGATTGTTCAGTATTTACACTTGTTACACTTTTTTGTACATTTGCCTCGCTTTAAGAGCACGCCCGGGTGGTGGAATTGGTAGACACGCAGGACTTAAAATCCTGTTCCCATTGCGGGAGTGCGGGTTCAAGCCCCGCCCCGGGTACTTTAGGCCTCTGGTTTTCCAGGGGTCTTGTAGTTTCTAGTCCTTTCTTTTTTATCTAGTTGTAGCAACGCTATTCTTTACTGAAGACGTAAAAGGAGTCGATAAATCGATCGGTGGAATGATTAATTCCGTAGGCTCGCTGCGTCACAGTCTGCACGGTATAGATTCGATCATCTGCGACGATGGCCTTAGTTCGAATACTACCACGACCATTGAGGTAATCAATCCGCCAGTAGCGAAAGGGAAAGGTTTGCTGAAATCCTTCCTGGGAGAACATCATCTCACCACGGACAGAAGCCACCGCCGCTTCCTGTGTTTCGTCCAGGAGCGCACTGATTAAATCGGTGCTATCTGCGGGTAGTGCACCTTCCGGATAGTCTACATAGCTAATCATGTATACCTCGTTCTCTGCTTTTTCACTATCCGGAGCCACAAAAAGGGTATGATATACTAGTTCACCTAGAGGAGTCTCAATCGTATCACGTTTTTCCCGGAAAGGGGCGGGGCTATTTACTCGAAACCGTCCCTCATAATCTCTTACTTCTTCCCACTTGGCTTCGGTGAGTTCCCAGCTCTTTCGAGGGTCTAGTTTTTCCTCTTCTTCTTGTGCTTGAAGGGAGGGGAGTGCAAATAGGATTGCGGAAAAAATGCAAACCAAACGGATAAGTACTACTTGAAAAAGTACTTCTCGATTTCTAAAGTGACATTTCAATCGTGATCTCACTTGAAATGGATCGTTCCGTTCACTATTAAAATGTCGAAATCGATGAATTAATTTTTCTGCGATATTAACCATAGGAGTTCAATTCTCTTGCAAAAAAGGTCTTTTCTGTACCAGCGACCAGATTACTAACGTAGATTGATATGACTTATCATTAATTAGACGCAGAATTTTTCAAAAAGGGTTGCATACAAGTAAAATAATCGTACCTTAGTTTCGAAATCAAACTAAGTGTAAATGATTCGTGGCTCTCATTTGAGTAAGATATATCGAGCAGGGTGGGGGAACCTTACAGACCTTTATCAGCTCACCATGGCTTACGGCTACTGGAAGCAAGGATTACATGAACGGAAGTCGGTCTTTCACTTGTTCTTCCGTCGGCATCCCTTTAAGGGGACCTTTACGATCGCTGCCGGATTGGGCTTAGTGGCAGATTATCTCCAAGAGTTAAAGTTCTCCGTTTCGGAAATTCAATACTTAGGAAGCCTAAAAGGAGCGGATGGGAAAGCACTATTTCCAGAAAACTTCCTCCACTATTTGCAGCGGCTTCGTTTTAGCGGAGATATCTACGCTGTTCCGGAAGGAACCCTGATGTTCCCCCATGAACCACTTATACGGGTTGAAGCTCCACTACTGCAAGCGCAATTGATTGAAAGTGCGTTGCTGAATCTGGTCAACTTTTCGAGTTTGGTAGCTACCAAGGCGGCTCGTCTAAGACGGGTTGCAGGTGACGACACCATCTTAGAATTCGGACTCCGACGTGCTCAGGGACTTGATGGTAGCCTCACCGCTACAAGGGCCTCATTTATTGGTGGATGTGATGCAACCAGTAACGTATGGGCCGGGCAATACCTGGGAATTCCAGTTCGGGGTACCCATGCGCACAGTTGGGTAATGGTTATGGAAGACGAACTCGAGTCCTTTCGCGCCTATGCAGAAGCCTTACCAAACAACTGTACATTTTTGGTTGATACTTATGACACACTGGAGGGAGTAAGGAATGCGGTAGAAGTAGGCAAGGATCTAAAAAAATCAGGGCATCAATTACTAGGCGTGCGCTTAGATAGTGGTGATTTAGTAGCATTAAGTAAAGCTGCTCGAAAGATCCTTGATGAGGGTGGCTTCCCAGATGCCGTAATTGTGGCGAGCAATGATCTGGATGAACAAAGTCTTAGTAGGATTAAACAGGATGGTGGTGCCATTGCAACTTGGGGAATTGGTACCCGCCTGGCCACCGCCTACGACCAACCCGCTCTTGGCGGAGTGTATAAGCTAGCTGCCATTGAAGACGAGCAAGGGTTCCTAGACCCCAGAATTAAGCTCAGTGAGCAAGAAATAAAGACTTCTAATCCAGGAAAGCAGCAGGTGCGTCGCTTTTTAGATGAAGAAGGTATACCAATGGGTGACATGATCTTCTTGCAGGATGCGCCGCCAACTCAAGAACAGTTTATTGATCCTTACCATCGTACTGGTCGAATTGATATGAAGGATGCAGATCAGCAAGAAGATTTGTTAGTTCCAATTTTTCAAGATGGCGACTGCGTTTATGAATTCCCAACGCTAGCCGAAAGTCGAGCCTATTGTGCGAAGCAAGTTTCCGATTTTGATCGCCGTACAGAGAAGACTTATATTTACGGACTTGAACCACGCCTAACCGAACTAAAAGACCAGTTGCTGACTAAGCATAAGTAACAACGATTATTCTAGCGCAAAACAGTACGCTCCGCGAAGTGTACAACTTGTGACCATTACTATTTGACTTTGATATGCCATACACTTACGAATATCCACGGCCATCGGTCACTGTCGATTGCATCATCTTCGGACTAGATGATTCGCAGCAGCTTAAGGTGTTGTTGATCCAGAGAAATAGTGATCCTTTTGTGGATCATTGGGCACTACCGGGGGGCTTTGTGGAAATGGATGAATCATTGGAGGATGCTGCCCGCCGGGAACTGAAGGAAGAAACTGGCGTAGAGAATGTCTTTATGGAACAGCTCTATACTTTTGGTATGCCCGGTCGAGATCCTCGGGGACGTGTCATTAGTGTGGCTTACTTTGCGCTCGTTAATCTGAGTGAACACACCGTAAAGGCAGATACAGATGCGGGAGATGCACGTTGGTTTGCACTGGAAGAAGTACCGCAGCTAGCCTTTGACCACGCGGAAATCCTAGATGCTGCGCTTGCCCGTCTACGGGCCAAAGTCCGCTATCAACCGATTGGTTTCGAGTTACTTCCTGCTCATTTCACCTTATCGCAGCTACAGCAACTATATGAGACCATCCTGGGAGTACCCAGTTTGAATAAGCGAAACTTCAGAACCAGGATTCTCAAGATGGGAGTTCTGCAGGAGGTGGGGCGACAACAAAACGTTGCGCATCGGCCGGCTATGCTGTACTCTTTTGACAAAGCCAAGTACGAAGAACTTCTTCAGACCAAAGAACCGGACCTTCTGAAAAGAGGTGTGGACTTTGAAATCTAGGCCATCACCAAGGTAATTCCCGTTACGTACTTACTGTTTTTGCTTAGCCTGAATGGCAGGTGAGCAAATATCTCCTGGGCCTCAGCATCATGCTCCTGATCATATTTCAATTCTAAAATGACGGCCTCATCCGGTAAACTATGAAGATGGACAGGTGGGGCTAGCCAGTTGAAGGGCGCAAAATTGAGATCCCAGTCTATGGTGATCCGGAATTTTGCATTGGCTGTTCCCCAATAGGTCCGCTCGTAGCTGTTCACTAGCACAGGCCGCAGGGGCAAATATTGAAGAGCAGGGATTTGAGCGAAATGATCGCGCAAGCCAGTCCAGGCTACATCTCCAGCCTTCTGGCTTTCCTTGCGCCCCAATTCATTGTCCTTGATCTTGACTTCAAAGACAGTTTTCTCTAGCTGCTTGCTATCGTGTCCGTACCAGCGCAAACGATGCTTCCTTCGTTGTGGATTACCGGCTACGTTCTGGTAAAACTCTTCGAGCTCAGGCGAGTCAAAGTAGATGTTGTTGACTCGCCGTTGCGGAAAAATGGGCCTAAAGCCTGCTGGATGAGATCGGAGTACCTGCTCGATCCAAGGCATTGGTAAGCCCTCAATTCGATATTTACGTTCGTATCGCAAAGTAATTACAGCTGCTCGTGGCCAACAATCTCAAGGCCATAACCGTCAAGTGCTACTCGGCGTCGAGGATTATTACTGAGGAGGGTAATTCGACCCAGCCCGAGGTCGCGTAGGATTTGAGCACCTACACCAAAGTCGCGTTGCTCCATACCGGCGGCAGGATTTTCGCCACTGGTCTGCTCTTCTCCACTGAGACGCTTCAGATGGTGAATGATGTCATCATGTTTTTCGCCATGGCGCATATACAGGACCACACCCTGACCTTTTTCAGAGACCTTCTGCAAGGCCTTTTCGATCGCAACGTGGCTGTCACCCATGATAGGGTCTAGCAGTGCTGCACTTTCCATTCCAGAATGAACGCGAACCCAAACGTCGTCTTCTCTGGTCCAGCTTCCACCTTTTACAAATGCCAAGTGGAGATCGTTGGTGGTAAGTTGGCGGTACGCCATAACCGTAAAGGTGCCAAAGCGAGTATTCAATTCCGTGGTAAGCTCACGACGGATCAAACGCTCATGGCGTAGGCGATATGCTACCAGGTCTTTGATCGCAATGATCTTGAGATCAAAACGCTCAGCGATTTCCATCAACTGCGGAAGACGCGCCATGGTGCCATCAGGGTTCAAGATTTCTACTAATACGCCTACGGGAGCAAACCCTGCCATCTTAGCCAGGTCAATGGCTGCTTCTGTATGGCCGGTACGACGAAGTACGCCACCCGTCTTCGCACGTAGCGGGAAGATGTGTCCTGGGCGAGCAAAGTCACTTGGTTTGATGTTAGGATCGATCATTGCACGAATGCCAGTTGAACGATCATAAGCAGAGATACCGGTGGTACAGCCGTAACCGATCAAATCGATAGAGACCGTGAAAGCGGTTTCGTGTAGTGCCGTATTGGAATTGACCATCATTGGCAACTCCAATTCATCAGCTCGTTTTTCTTCAATAGGAGTACAAATCAAACCCCGGCCATAAGTGGCCATGAAGTTGATAATTTCAGGAGTGATACACTCCGCTGCACAAATAAAGTCTCCTTCGTTCTCACGATCCTCATCATCTACCACGATGATAACTTCACCCTTACGGATGGCTTCGATAGCTGATTCGATCGAGTCGAGCTGAAATTCTTTATTGTCTTTTTGGTGGTTGCCAGACATTGGATTTGATACCTTTAGCATAACGTATATAGCCGGCCAATAGGGCTAAGTTCATCATTAAGAAATAACGGACACTACGCAGTAATGCCCCATTTAGTTGGCGACGTTGGAGTATGCCATCAAGTAATGGTATACCGAAATACAGGCCGCACAACATGGCAAACAAGCTGGCATAGAAAAGGTTGCTGCTTAGTAAGCCAGAACATAACAGCAGCAAAATTAACCATATTGGTCCGAGCCACCGTAATATCTTGTGGGAAAAGAAAGGGAAATTCGGAAGTCCCAGGGGAGGGAGCCACAAACCAGGGAAGTGAAACATGTTCTGGAGGTTCCCTGCTGATATACGTGCCTTTCTCTTGAACTCCTCTTGAAGTTCGTGCCCGACGGGTTCATAACACACTGCCTTAGACTCTTTAATGGCCAAGCCACCACGCTTAAAGGCTTCTAAGGTGATGTAGAAATCATCCACCAAAAAATTATCTGGAACCGGCACGAAGAAATCAGAACGTAGCGCATAACAGCCTCCAAATGGGCCGATCATCTTTTTCCAGAGCACACTCTCATAATACTTCAAGCGACCTTCCCATGAAATGTAGTTGTTTTCCGCTTCAGATATGTCGATCTCGGTCATGCCTGTGTGTACCATCTGCGCATCGACGATAGCTAGGTTCGGATGTTTGAAATGCTTAACCAACTGGCGGACTACCTGCGGACTAAGCATTACACTGGCATCGGTAATGATGAAAATATGTGTTGGTGACTGCGGCTCTTCTGCGGTGGCAAGTTCAGCCAATTGGTTGATTACTCCTGGTTTGCCTTGCCGTTGTTCAAAGGGTAGGAAACGGAGGTTGAACTTACATTGATTGAATCCTCCTACGATGGCATTCGTTTGGTCGGATGAATTATCCGAGCCAATGTAGATATGTAAGCGATCTACAGGGTAGTCTTGCTCGTTGAGACTTTCGAGCTTCTGAGCAATGACTTTCTCTTCATTATGGACTGCCATCAGAATCGATACCTGCGGCAATTCATCGGTTGTTGAGAATTGCTCCGTGTCCAACGTCTTTCCCTGACTCAAAAAGCGGAGCAATATGGGATAGAGGAGGTAGGTATAAACCAGGGCGAAGGCACTAAGCCAAAAAAGTACTTGCAGCAGTATAGACCACATGCTATCCAATTAGACCGACTCTACAAATTGGTTACTATACGCTGAGCGAACACGCTTAGCAATGTTGATGCTTTCGTAAGCTTCAAAGACAAACTGCTGAGCCTGATTGGCTAACTGATTGATTCGCTCCTTTGATTCTATCGCATAAGCAATGCTGTCGACGAATTGATCTACCGTATTGGCGACCATCACATTTTCTTTGTGATTCGCGCTAATCCCTTCTAAGCCAATGCTAGTGGAAATTACCACTTTGCCTAAGGCCATACCCTCCAAAATCTTTGCCCGCATTCCACTGCCAGATAAGAGCGGAACCACCATCATGCTATGCTTGTCAATAAACGTTGCAGAATCAGGTACCTCTCCGTGTACGAATAAGTTTGGGCGTTTGAGTTGAAGTAATGCTTTAGGGGTGTTGCGGCCAGCAATATGGAACTCTAAGTCTGGGAAGCGAGCATGAAGTGCTGGCCAGGCTTTCTGAATGAACCAATTTAATCCCTCTACATTAGGCATCCAATCTAAGCTTCCAATAAAGGAAATGCTCGGCTTCTTGATGTCTAGTTCACGAGCTTCTGGAAACTCATCCGCCCTGATCCCGATTGGAGTTACCACGGCAGGGTTGCTGTAGCCCAATTGCCGGAAGCAACGTAGGTCACGTTCGGTGATCGGTAACAGCATATCGTACTGCCCCAAAGTTGATATTTCAAACTTGCGCAATTTTTGAGTCAGATGCTGCAGGTACCAACGCTTGAAGATATTAGTCGTATGACTGCTAATGCGCTCCCAGATTTCATGCTCTACATTATGAGCTCGCATGCTGATGCGGGCATCTGAAAATCGGCGGATCGTAGAAATATAAGGCGCTAGATAAAGTGTTTCTAGCTGAACAATATCATACTGCTCTTCTTTGAGCATTTCCTTCAAAGCTTGATCGTAGTTTGGCGAGACAAATCGAGCGATGTGATAGGAATCTTCAGAAAAGAGGTTAAGAAAGGCTGCACTCACCTTGATTCGGTTGTCAACAGGAATGGTCCGAATGCGGTTGAAGTGACTAGCTTCCTTTGGTAGTGTTGTTTGCTGATAAAAGTGCTTGCTGGTATTCATGGCCAGCAAACTAACCTCGCATCCCAATTGACTAAGCGCCAGGCTTAAGGTGTGAACTGCAATCGATTCCCCGTCTTTCAGTGGGTAGGGGAATTTCTTGCAGAGTAGTAGAATCTTCATGCGTTGGCTTTAAGATAGTTGTGCGTTTCAATGCCGCCGGATATTCTCGCCATACCCGGCGGCATGCTTTACTAGTCAGTGGGATTGCTAAATCTATATTCTTATTTCTCTTCCGCTTGCCAAGTATTGTTCGAACGATCGGTATCCAACATTCGGCCACTCTTGTCCAACTCAACTGTTTGCACCCGTTTAAGAGCCACAGGTAGCATCATTTCATAGGTTGGATTTGTCCAAGGCCAATCTTCGGCTATTTCGAAAGTGGTATCTCCATCGGTAGTTTTAGCTCCGCGCATGATACGGAGAGGAACGGTGTAATGCTGTACATCACCGTTTTTCATTGTTACTGTCACATCTACAGGCATTGGCATTGTGCCGCCGTTCGCTAGGGTAACGACTGTCGACTTTCTTTTACCTGCCTCTACAGACTCAATTCCGTATTCAGGCAGCCTAGTGGTATACACAAAGTATTCTCTAAACCAGTCTAGCTCCAATCCAGACTCTTTCTCCATGATGCGAATTACATCGTTTGGAGTTGGATGCTTAAACTTCCAGGTGTTGAAATAACGTAGTAGGCCTCGTTCGAAGTCCTGCTTACCCAGAATGTACTGTAGTTGATACAAGAAAAGTGCACCTTTTACGTAAGCTCCCACGCCGTAGCCAGCATTGGTGTTAAAGTGGTCAGCGTGGATAGATAGTGGCTCATCCAAACCAGACTGTACGAAATTCAGGAAGCCGGTAACGTCACTTAAGTGTGGGTCTGCTACCACATCGCCAGGTATTAGTCCTTCCTGGCGCAAGAAGTTCATTACCTCGTCAGATGCGTAGCTCGTAAAGCCCTCGTCCATCCAGGCGTAGAGGCTCTCGTTTGTAGCCAGTACCATTTGGTACCAAGAGTGCATGAGCTCGTGAACCGACACCCCCACCAAGCTGCTCAATGAACGTTCACCGGTAATCAATGTACCCATCGGATACTCCATACCACCGTCGCCACCTTGTACAAAAGCGTATTTCTTATAAGGATATTGACCGAAGTGCTTATTGATATAATCAAAGGCACGGTCCATAATGGCAGGTAGTGCCTCCCAATTTTCGGTAGTTGCATCTCCTTCTTGATAGAAGAATTCCAGAACAGTACCATCTTCGCGAGTACGTGTTGTGTGAGTATAGTCTGGATCCGCTGCCCACATGAAGTCATGTACCATCGGTGCGTCGAAGGTATAGGTGCGGGTATCTCCAGTTGCGGTACCAGCCTTACCATCATTATAAGCCCCACCGATTTCTTCTTTGTTTTCCAAATAACCGGTACCGCCCACTAGATAATCCTTGTCGATGGTAATAGATACTCGGAAATTACCCCAGACACCGTGGAACTCACGACCGATGTATGGGTTGGCGTGCCAGCCCTGGTAGTCGTATTCAGCCAACTTAGGATACCACTGAGACATACTGTAAGAAATGCCTTCGCGGTTATCGCGACCAGATCGTCGGATCTGAACAGGAACCTGCCCATTGAATTTCATAGCCAGCGCAGTGGAGGCCCCGGGTAGAATCGGTTCTGCTAGCTCGACCTCTAGTATGGTACCTACAACTTCGTACTTGGTATTCTGACCATCTTGGGTCAGTGCATCAATTTTTTGGTAGCCAATCTCGTTTGGCTTAAGCTTGCTGATGCGATCAGCCACTCGTGGATCTGCGTCTCTAATCGTAAGAGATCGAGTATCCATCATACTGTTTGGCTGGAAGGCGTTGAAGTAGAGGTGATAGAACACTCGATGAAGAGTGTCAGGAGAATTATTGGTGTAACGAATCGTTTGGTCACCAGTGAAGCGATGCGTCTTTACATCGAAGTCAATGTTCATATCATATTCTACTGCTTGCTGCCAGTAATTCGCCTGGGCAGCAGCCGGAAAGTAGGTCAATGATAGGATCACGCAAGAGAAGAGTAGTTTTTTAAGACCCATATATGTTGTATTGCGTATAAAGATTAACGTTTAAAATCTGGTTTTAATACGTCAGCCAGTTGCCGGAATGTGGAAAAATTACTAGCGAAAAATCTGGCCAACTAATTCTGCGGCCTTATCTAGTTGATTCTCTGTCATTTCCGCCGAAATCTTTCCTTGAGGCAGATTGAAAGTACTATTCAATAATTCTGCCATCTGCGAAAAAATATTCACTGGGTACTCAAAATTTGCCTCAGCAAACATGCCTTGGCTCTCTTCTACTGTCAGAAATTCTACCAGATTTATGCCATAATTTCGGTTAGGTGCATTGTTCAAAATACATATAGGGCTGATGTTGAAATAGTTGTTTCCTTCCGTATCGGTTGGGATCTCGACTTCTAGTTCGTCGAGGGATTTGAATAGCTCTGGATTTCCTGAGTGTTTAAACCGCATAAATTGCGATCCGTTCACTAGTGCTATGTCGGCATTGCCCCGAAGAACAGCCGAAATGGCTTCCCAGTCACCGCCTGTTGGAGGAGCGTATAGGTTATCCTTCAATGTTTCCAGATAGATTCTTGCTGGTTGCTCGCCGTGCGCAGCGATCATACTCGCCACCATGCTGATCAAACCACTACTGTCGGGGTGCGCGATGGCAACCCTGCCTTTATAATTAGGAGAAATCGCTGCGCCATATTTGCGCATGTCGACCATGTTAACTTTGTCGGGACGATATATGAAGCTCATGGTCCAACGCGTAACGGCGCCGTAATAACCCTCATTATCCACATATCTAGACGGGACATACTCACCAAATGTTCCAGCGTTGTAGGGCGATAAAGCACCTGCCTTGCGAAGGAGGTGAGCATCATAAAGATCGTCTAGTAGGACTGCATCTCCCTGCAATTTGCCCTCTTGTCCAAGTTGGACTAGTTCCTTGCTAGAGTACTTGTAGACGTTAACCGCCTTATTGGCTCTAGTCTGATATTGCGTTAGTAGTTGCTGATCCTGAACGAGATATCGATGTGTAAAGAAGGACAAGTTTGCAGCGTCAACAGTTGGTGTTGGTGGAGGCGGCGGAGGCGGGCTATCAGGAGAGTCAGTTTTGCAAGCCGTCAAAAGAGTAAGAAGCGGAAAAAACAGTAGCGGTAAATACTTCATAACACTGCACTTAATTCGAGCAATTCTTTGCTTGTTTATGCATTAACGCGAGCAAAGGTAAACTTTTCGCATCACTATTTTTGAGCTTGTTTTTTCGTTATCTTTGCGTCAAACCTGATAATACCAAATATGATAAACAAGATGTTTTCCAAGCATTTTTCATTGATCGCTGTGCTTATTCTTTTTGCTGCCCTCACACGGATTATTCCTCACTATCCGAACTTCACGGCAATGGGCGCAATGGCATTATTCGGTGCGGCGCATTTGAAGAACAAGTGGCAGGCCTTGTTAATTCTATTCGGGGCTATGTATTTGAGTGACTTGTTCATTAACAATGTCATCTACGCCGAATACTACAACAACTTCGTTTGGAAGATCAGTCCATTCGTGTACGTGGCCTTCCTCTTGATTGTCGGAATAGGTTTCCTATTACGTGGACGCATCCGTATGGGGACTGTGATTGGCGCAAGCTTAAGCTCGTCGGTAGTGTTTTTCTTGTTGACTAACGCTGCGACTTGGCAGGTTGATCCTATGTATAGCAAGGACATTAGTGGCTTGTTCATTGCCTACGTTGCCGGACTACCATTTTTCTGGAGCACCTTAGCTGGTGATCTATTCTATTGCGGTGTCTTGTTTGGTGGCTATGCTTGGCTTACACAGCGCTTCCCTGAATGGGGCTTGGCGGTTAGTAAGTAGGCACTTAACGCTACACGCGATGGCATTAGTAAAAGGAAGGGATTACTATCTAGAAGATGGACTGATGGTTTTGACGGCCTACTTCTTAGAGCAGCGTGGCTTTTGCTGTGGGAACAACTGTCGTCATTGTCCTTATAAACAGAAGTACAAGGTTATCTGTCAGAAATAATATAACAGCGGGAATTTTCAACCAAAGTAAGTAGCTATTATGACGTTAGAAGATTTCCACAGCTATTGTCTGGCCAAGCCAGGCGTCGAGGAGACATTTCCATTCGATCAACACACCTTGGTCTTTAAGGTTATGGGAAAGATGTTTGCCGTTTCAGGATTGGAACGGGAAGATTTCACCGTTAATCTAAAGTGCAATCCAGATCGGGCACTTGAACTACGTGAGCAGTACGAAGATGTTCAGCCAGGATGGCACATGAACAAGCATCACTGGAATACCGTCCGCTTTGAAGGCGAGTTACCAGAGCGTCTGCTTCGCGAATTGATTGATCATAGTTATGATTTGGTCGTTGCGGGCTTAACCAAAAAGCTAAAGGCTGAGTTGGAACTTCTCAAGTAAGAATGCAAGAAACAGCTACGGATTACATTATTGTTGGCCACGGCATTGCCGGTTCACTTCTCGGGTACTTTCTGGAAAGAGAAGGTGCCTCTTGCCTGTACATCGATAGTCCGCAGCAAATAGGTTCTACGCAGGTGGCGGCGGGGATCATTAATCCGATTACCGGCCGTCGTTTTGTGAAGTCTTGGCGTGTAGATTCATTATTGCCGACTGCCCAGGAGCTTTACAGACAGCTAGAGAAAGAACTTGGTATTTCATTCTACCATCAGCGCGCCCTCATTCGTACGCTATTTAATCGGGGCGATGAAAACAACTGGCAGGCTAGAATGCTTGATGATGCCTACGCGCAATACTTTCAGGCTGAAGTTCAACTGGGGCAAATCGAACATTGTACCAAACCTGCTTTCTCCTATTTAGAAGTAGCTCATACTGCTCAGGTTAGTATCGGAAAACTCTGCGACAGCTTAAAGCGGATGCATAAAGCAGAAGGTACTTTGATTGAGACGGCCTTTGATCATGACCAATTAGAAATGGGGCCAGAAGGCGTGCAGTATGGTCAGTACCAAGCGAATCGAATTGTCTTTTGCGAAGGCTGGCGCAGCCGGTTTAATCCTTGGTTTAACCACTTGCCTTTTGGTGGCAATAAAGGAGAGGTACTATTGATCAGACTGCCAGAGGCTAAGCTGGAACGCATGTTCAAGCATCGCATCTTTATCGTTCCTTTTGAAGACGATCTATATTGGGTCGGTTCTACTTCTGATAACAACTTTACGGATGATAGTCCTACCGCAAATGGCCGGACGTACTTGTATGATCGGCTCACTGAAGTGCTCGATACTCCCTTTGAAGTGGTAAAGCATCGTGCTGCTGTACGCCCAACCGTCAAGGATCGGCGACCCTATCTAGGAACACATCCACTCCACTCCCAATTAGTGTTGTTCAATGGTCTTGGCACCAAAGGAGCAAGCTTAGCTCCCTTTTGGGCAAAGCACTTATCAGATCATCTCACACACGGGACAGCGCTGGACGCAGAGGTGGATATTAGTCGCTTTGTTGAGTAGTGACTTTAGACCTGGATGAAGTGTCTGATTGTTTATGTTTCTGAGTTTATCCGTTTTTTCCACAAAGCCAATTAACCTCATGCAACAGATACCCTGGTTTGATCGAAAGTTTCAGTTTCCGAAAGAGCAAAATGTTTTTCCTGCCACACTGGAGCGCCTTGCAGATACGCCATTACGATTACAGCATAAGTTGTCGGCTTATCCAGCTGATATCTTAATCACCCGGATTGACGAGGCTTGGTCTATTCAGGAGCAACTGGGGCACTTGATTGATTTAGAGCCACTTTGGCAAGGTCGACTTCAAGATATTCTTGAGGGTAAGGACTACCTGCGTGAGGCGGACTTAAGCAATACGCAGACGCACGAAGCTGGTCATAATGATAAGAAGCTAGCAGATCTACTCGAAGAATTCTCGGCCTTGCGCAGGCAAACGGTACAGGCACTTCGAGCCGTCACAGAAGAGCAAGTTTTCCTTTCCGGACTTCATCCGCGTTTGCACCAGCCGATGCGCTTAATGGACCTATTCATTTTTGTAGCAGAGCACGACGATCACCACCTAGTACAAATGACTGCACTAGCTGCTAGGTTTGGGCATGGTTCTCATACCTAAATGTCTTTGCAATTCGTTCTATTGATATGACTTGTCATGGTCATAAAGTGTACCATTTTGGTACAAATCACCGTCTAAATTTTACCGCCGATTGAGCACTGTACAATTGCTGCTGTTTCGATGGATATTAAGCATATTGAATTAATGATGAAGCACTTCCTATTTACCACCACTTTGCTTTTTCTGACCACCTTTCTTATGGCGCAACCTGACCAATCTTCAAATAATGATCCATACGCTCCAGCTTGGGCGGAGATTGACTCTTTACTTCAAAATGGATTACCACAATCTGCTCATGATGCACTCCAAACATTGTGGGGGCTGGTACAAGAAGATTACTTTGGAGATCCTAGTTTGCTTCCGAATTGGATTAAGGTCAAAATAGCCACCTTGGAAGTGGGCAAGCAATTAGAAGAAAATGGTGAGTGGAAAGCGATTCGACAGTTAGAAGAGATCAATCGCTTGGCCGGTCAGCCCGAGAAGTCAATCTATAGTAGCTATTTAGCAGAGCAATACTACCGTTACTGGCAGCGGGTACGCTGGCAACGGCAAGGAGCTACCACTCAGGCTGAGTCCGAGAAAGGGGATGACCCTACCACCTGGTCTCAGGAAGATTTCTTAGAACATATTACTGGACTTTATCTAGGCTCCCTGCAGTTTACGGCTACCAGAAACATAGAACTCATAGACGTACAGCCCTTGATCGCTACTGGTGCCAAGGGCACAGAATTACTACCCACCGTTTATGATTTGCTGCTACACCGAGCACTGAATTACTTCCGTAATAACGATGCTTTCCTCAATGAGCCCGCTTATGATCCAGCGCTAAACCAATTGGTGTTGTTGGGGGCAATTGAAGACTTTATCAACTTTGATGTTGAACAGTCGTCATCTAAATCCAGTTTCGGTGCTACAATTAGCTTGTTTCAAGAAGCTTTGCAGTGGTCTGCATCTGAGCGTAGTGAAACAGAAGCTCATCTTGATCTTAATCTTACGCGCTTACAGCTGGTATATGAGCAACTGACATTACCTACCAAACATCAGGCATATGAAGATGCTCTGATGGCGCTCCTAGCTGAGTATGCGGGAACTTCGCTGGAGTCCGAGGTCCAGCGGGTTTTGATGCGGTTCAAGTATGATCGAGGAAATTACTATGATGCAGACAATCCAAGCACAGCCGATTTGCGATGGTACTATAAGGATGCCTTAGAGCTGGCGCAAGAGATTGAACGTCGTTTTCCCGAGACGCCAGCGGCAAAAGACGCTGCTGCAATCACAAGCCTGGTTAAGAATAGGGCACTAGATATCACAACAGAGCAAGTCCAGCTTCCAAAACGAGATGCCTTGGCACAGGTGCGTTTTCGGAATGTTGGGCAGGTGTACCTTCGTTTAGTACCAAGCAAACCTCTTCCTAATCCTGAACAGGATCGTGAGATTTTATTGCGGAACTTGCTAAAAGAAAAAGGCAGCAAAAATTGGTCTGTGTCCTTGCCTGATGCTGGAGATTATCGCTCGCATACTACCGAGATAAGGATGCCGGCAGTCGCAGCTGGCAAATACTATGTATTGGCTTCGGCAGATCCTGATTTTCCGCTAGAAGCCAATCATACGGCTATACTTGAGTATTGGGTTTCCAACTTGGCCATCTTGTTAGAAGCAGATCAGGCAGAAGGTGAAATTGGCATCATGGTGCTCGATCGTACTTCCGGTGAACCGATTGCGGGAGCTGAAGTGGGAATCTGGGAGTATGAACGCCGCAACCGGGAAAATCGTCGACCTAAATTAGTACTTCGAGAGACCATCCGGACAGATGAAAATGGGAGAGTGCTTTTAGAAGGGGACAACATTAATAACCAAGTTATCCAGGCGGAGAAGGGCAATGATCAACTGTTACTCCGAGAGTCACAGTACTTGAATGTTCGACGCAGCAATAATCCAGGCCGAACTAAGCTATTGTATTTCACTGATCGAGGATTATATCGTCCAGGGCAAACCTTGTATTTCAAAGGGTTGCTCCTCCGAGAAGGGGATAACCAGGTACCGGAAATTGTTCCGAACGAAAAGCTTGTGGTGACCCTCTTTAATGCCAACCGGCAGAAGGTCCAGGAAATGGAAGTAACGACCAATCGTTTCGGGAGCGTTAGTGGACAATTTAAGCTGCCCTCTGACGGCTTACTGGGCCAAATGAGTCTATACGCAAACCCTGGCAAGAATTGGCATTATTTCCGAGTTGAAGAATATAAACGGCCTCGCTTTGAGGTTAAGATCGAAGACCTTGCGCAGGAAGCTGCACTGAATGACTCCGTTCAGATTACTGGTAATGCAATGATGTATGCGGGCCCACCCGTAGCTGAGGCCGAAGTAAAGTATAGGGTTACGCGCAGTATTCGCTTTCCTTGGTACCGATCGTGGTACCGTATGCCCTATTCACCGCCTGGCGAGCAGACGATCATCAGCGGCAGTACAAGTACCGGTGTTGATGGTGCTTTTGATTTTACGTTTTTGGCGCAGGCTGATGCGGATCCCAATAGTCCATCTTTTCCGCTGTACACCTTTGATGTCGAAATAGAGGTGGTAGACGGAACGGGAGAAACGCGTTCGGCCAATAAGCCAATTCGCCTAACGAAGTACCCATTCCAGCTTGAATTGTCGACGAAGGCAGAGCAGGATAAGAGTGCTGGTCTTTCTTTGGCACTAGGGTGCAAAAACTTAGATGAACAAGATGTTGAGAAGGAGGTACAGTTAAGAATTCAGCGACGTAATAGTCCTAATACCACTTACATCGACCGCTATTGGCCATTTCCTGATACGGTCAGTATCCAAGAGCGTACTTTCCGAAAACGCCTGCCGAATTATGCTTTCCATAAAAATGAGCTAGCGTCAGATTGGCCACTAGGAGATGTGGTGTTTGAGGAAACAATACAATTAAATGGATCCGACAGTGTTGAGGTAAACGTAGGCAACTGGCCGGTCGGCCATTACCAGGCAGAGCTCTTTGTTGTTACGCCAGAAGGCGACACACTGCGCACCGCGGCGAGATTTAGTTTAAATGATTGGGCAAAGGCCGACTTTGCTGCTGGGAAGCCACTGTATCTGAAATTCGATAACGCTGCAGCTGAACCTGGACAAGTAGCAGATTTGGAAATTGGAGGTAATGAAGCTACTCAGCAAGTTTGGGCGCAATGGCGGAATAGGGGTGGTCAGTTAACCCAAGGTTGGGTAACCACGACGGATAATCTCACACATCCGGTGGGAGAGGAGGACCGTGGAGGATTGACATGGCAAGCCTCATATGTTTGGCAAAACCGTGTCTTCCAAGTGCAACGACAATGTGCTGTTCCGTGGTCAAATAAGAAGTTGAGTATTCATTTCCAAACCTTCCGGTCGAAGCTCTATCCTGATCAGGAAGAGGAATGGACTATACGAATCGATGGACCAGATGCAGAGGCTGCTTCAGCTGAGGTATTGGCCAGCATGTACGATGCCAGCTTAGACCAGATCCTTCCCTTTAATTGGCGTTTCAGCCCTTACTATACTGGTGTTGGCCAAGCGACTTATCGTCCGATAGGCTTCCAAAGTATCAATCGCTTTATTGCTTTTCCAGAAACTTACGTTGGTACACCGTTCTTCCAGAAAACCTACCCTCGCTTATATCAACCTGCTTCCTTAGCGTACGGTGGTATTGCTGGTGGCTCACGGGCTGTGCCTAGAACCTATTCAGCGCCGATGATGGAGGCAGGTGAGGCCCCTAGTCCAGCGCCAGGTGGTCGAGTGGGAAGTTTGCCCACCAGAAAAGTAAATGCGCTTGCTGCTACGACCGCTGGCTTGCAGGTAGAGGGCGGCGAACCTGTTGTGAACGATCCAGAAGCGACCAATCCAACTACTACACCGCCACCAACCAAGGTGCGTACCAATTTAGCAGAGACCGCTTTCTTTTTACCCGAACTCCGTACGGATGAAGACGGGCGAGTCGTCTTCAAATTCCGTAGCCCTGAGTCGTTGACGCAGTGGAAGCTTCAGGTTTTTGCTCATGATGAGCAACTAGCTTATGCTATCGATAGGAGAGAGGTGGTGACACAGAAAGAACTAATGATTCTTCCAAATGCTCCACGCTTTTTGCGCGAAGGGGATCGGATGGTATTTACAGCTAAGGTTAGTAATATATCGGAACAACCACTAGTTGGAACAGCCACCCTGGAGCTCTTTGATTTAGCTTCTGATGAGAATCTCAATACAGCGTATCAGCTCAATGTTCCTGACCAAGCTTTTGACTTGTCGGCTGGAAGCTCGCAAGCGGTTTCCTGGAGCATTCAAGTACCGGATGACGCGAATGGCCAATTGGGGTACCGAGTACTGGCCAAAGCAGGGACGTTTTCGGATGGAGAAGAGTCTGCTCTACCGGTACTAACCAATCGTGTCTTAGTGACAGAAGCACAACCACTCTTTGTTCGAGCTCAGGACCGAGCCAGATTTAAGATAGACGGGTTGTTTGCTGCGAATGAGAAAATTGAACATCAAAGCTTTCAGTTGCACATCACCAGTAATCCTGCCTGGGAAGCGATAAAGGCCTTGCCCTATTTGCAGGAGTATCCCTACGATTGTACAGAGCAGCTGGTCAATCGATTGTTGGCCAATACCATTGCCAGAACGGTGCTTGCGGAGTACCCGCAGGCCGAGGAGGTATTTGAAGCCTGGCGTAGATCAGCTGATGGCCTTAAGAGCCCGCTACAGCTGAATGAAGAATTGAAGTCTGCTGCCTTGGAAGAAACACCTTGGGTAATGGATGCTCAGGCAGAATCCTTGCAGCGCGAGCGTATCGCCTTGCTCTTTGATCAGGATCGCCTTGATACGGAGCTGGCTGTCGGGATACGAAGACTATTAGAACGTCAGCAGCCAAGTGGAGCGTTTAGTTGGTTTCCGAGTGGTCGGGAGAATATTTACATGACCCAATATGTGGCTGAACAACTGACACACTTGAGGGAAATTGCATTTACTGACCTGGATGTCCTCAACGTAGTTAATGGATTGAACCGGGCCGTGAAGTTCTGTGATGGGTATTACCTGAATCGTTACGAGGCTTGGAAGAAGGATGAAAAGAATGGTTTTGTAACTGGCCCTCAGCTAGTGCACTATTTGTACTTGCGGAGCCAGAATGAGCAAGTAGCTTTCCCGGAAGGACATGATGATATGATGGATTACGCCTGGGAGAAGACCACAAAGGAGTGGTTGTCTTATGGGATTTTTGAGCAAGCTTTATTGGGGCAAGCAGCAGTCTGGAGCGCAAAGTCAGACCTGGCGGAACGGATATTTGCTTCGCTCAAGGAACGCTCTTTGTACAGTGAAGATCAGGGACGTTACTGGCGCCAAGATTACGGCTACTACTGGTACCAGAATCCTATTGAAACCCAAGCTAAGCTGATTGAATTCTTCCAGCAAATGAATGCACCGCAAGAAGACATCGCAGCGATGAAGATCTGGCTCTTACGGAATAAGGAGACCAATCGTTGGGAGACCACCAAAGCTACTGCCGCTGCAGTCCATGCGCTCCTCACGAGCGGAGAAGACTGGTTGGGGGAAACGACTCCCCTTGAGGTGCGTTTTCCTAAGCTGTCAGAGACAGTGTACGAGGAAAAACTAAGTTCGGCGCAAGCCACAGCTGAGGTGGGTACAGGAGCCTATAAAATTCGTTGGGACGCTGAAGAGGTGGTGCCAGCTTTGGGTGAGATACAATTGCGAAACAGAAGCAAGGCACCTGGTTGGGGAGGATTGTACTGGCAATATTTTCAGACTATTGATGAGATTGAAGGTGCTGGCACTGAAGGTTTGACCGTAGAACGAGGCCTGTATCGGAAAGTGGACGAGGGGCAAGGAAACCGATTGATCTCACTTGATCAGTCGCCAGTGCCTGGTGATCGAATTACCGTTCGACTAGTCGTTCGTGCAGATCGAGATTTTGAGTTTGTACACTTGAAGGACCTTAGAGCTTCTGGTTTGGAACCAGTAGAGCAACTTAGTCAGTACAAATTCCAAGGTGGGCTAGGCTACTACCAACAAAGTACAGATTTGGGAACGCACTTCTTCTTTGATTATATCCGGAAAGGAGAATATGTCCTTGAATACGACCTTCGTGTATTCCATGCCGGTGATTTTTCAGGAGGTTTATCGACGATTCAGTGTATGTATGCACCCAAATTTACTAGCCGTAGTGAAGGGGTGCGATTGGAGGTAAGCAATAAGGAAGAATAGGGATAGTGCCATCCTTTTCGCTATCTTTCAAGGGAATACGTGTTGCGGTCGCGGTTTTTTGATGACCTAGGAGGTAAAGTAAATCTTGTTCAAAGCAAGATGTTTATCTCTTTCATGCAAAGAATTCTGACCTCCGCAGACTAGTAGGCTGAAAAGTGTCGGATTAGTCGAGGCATTTGCCGCCATGGGCGACTGAAGGGCTGTCGACTATGTGCCGACCTTTCGAGCTTATTTAATTACTTGTGTAATATTTTAAATATGAAACCGATTTTAAGTTTTTTGCTAATTCTTGCTGTGCTATCCTTGTTGGTGGGAATTAGTGCCTGTGATGGGACAAAAACTCCTCCTATTGACAAAAAAATGGAGATTGTCGAGATAGATGTAGAGGAACAGCTCATTATGCAGCAATTGGTCAATCACTATCGATCGTTGGATGAAAAGGGACGCCGACTATTTGTGATGGCCATTGATTCTGCCTACCAGCGTCAGCAAAATGAGGAAAACGAACCTCAACCAATGAATACGATTAGTCAGACTCGTAAGGTAGAAGGAGCCCCATGCGATTGTGGTTTTTGGGTAAAGGAAGAAAATGTGAGAGTCTTATGTCCAACATTGCCTTACCCTGTGGACGGATTGAGATGTGACAATACAAACCTTGCACAGTTAGCAGCCGGCACTGTCCCGATAGTAGAAGACTGCCAGGGAGGGAATTGTGGTGATTCACTAGGACGATTGTTAAGGGAAAATCCTCCATTCGGTGATCCAATGTATACCACCTTTCGGTTTACCAATATTCCACGAGGGAAAAGGATTAATGGTGGAGGCTGGTATGCTTCCGCTAATAATCAAACTAGTGAATGGAAGGTAGGTTTTAGTTCTATGAAGTCCTTTCAGCTAACGATCGAGGAAAATGGTGTGCTTTCGCAAATGCCCATTCTTAATTATGCTAGAAAATAGCTTTGGCGTGATACCCTAGTCAAAGTACAAACCTCGTGGACGATGTATAACCCACGAGGTTTGTTTTCCTTTCCATATTCTCAACTGAGACCCTATGCCTGCTTACCCTACCTCTTACCTGTTGCTTAAGTTATACTCAAGATTGTTTTGCCTAAGTGGCTGTTTGTTAGTGGCTTTGAATGTTCTTGTTTTGCCACTCGAACTTGCTGCCCAGGCATCTGATAGCCCGGCATGTGCTACTTATCATGCCATCATGGATACCTCCTCTCTTGGGAGTGTGTATAACAATGATCGAGAGCTGGCCATGGAAATGATCGCCGATATTGCCGCTCAGATTCCTAGCTGTGATTTTGGCCTTCTTGAACTGCAAGCGTGGCGTATCGCTATAGATATGGCTCACCACAAACCATATGACGCTTTCGCCACAATGCAGGTGATGGATCAAGAAATGGCAGCTGATCCATCCATATCGGAGACCGACTGGTTGGGCCTCAAAGTCCATCTAGACTACAATATGGGAATGTTCTTTCAAAACATGAATAACCTGCCGAGTGCTGAGGGAAGCTATCGCAATGCGATGCGAAATCTGGACGAAATGGCTGCCTTGGGGGATTCTACTCAATTGTATATGCGTCCTATTGCCATTCGCCAAATCGGTATGGCTCATTTACGGGCGAGTCATTGGCAGCAGGCTAAGGTCATAATGCTTAATGCACTGGAATCGGAACGAAATATTGCACAACGAGCGCTTACGTATCGCCACCTTGGTCATATTGCGCTGAAGCAACGTCAATTCCAAGAGGCTGAGGCTTATCTGGCCGATGCGGACCGAATTTTTACAGACTACTATCGACAGAGACCGGAGCGATATTCTCGCGGGAGAAATAACATTTCTGCCTTGCGGATGACCCAGGCTGAACTCGCTCAAGCTAAAGCCCAAGGAAATCCAAACTCGATCCATTTGGAGAGCGCTGAAACCTATCTCTGGCAAGCGGATACCGCCTTGATTGATGGTGATGCCTTTGCCTATCGCGTATATGAAGCTTATGGCGAACTACGCATCCTTCAAGAGCGTCTTCCAGAGGCAAGAGATTTTCTGGAGCGTGCCATCGATGCTTGTCAAGCATTGCCAGAGCGAGCAAAGTTGTTGAATAGGATTAGCAGTATCGCTTACAACGAAGGTGCGCTTGAAGATGCCCTTCAGATTAATCGGAAAGCAATAGCACTTTATGTTGATGAGGGAGATGCCCCAGATCCGATGACACTGCCGGTGCTCTCAGAAGCTGGAAATAGGCCGTATCTGTTGAGTATGCTCAATCAAAGGACAACCATTTTATCAGCATTGGCAAAAGCATCTCCCCAAGCGTCGGACACTTATTACTTACAGGCTGCCCACGAAACCAATATCCTGGCTCAGCGATTGATGACTGGTATTTTGCAATACGCCGATTTTCAAAGAGATAAGGAGCAAATCATCAATGATGCTTACGCTAGCTTTGAGCAAAGTATTTCCGTAGCCTATGACTTGTACCAGAATACAGGGCAGCAATCCTTTTTGGACGACGCCTTTGGCATGGCTGAAAAGAGTAAAGCTGTGACCTTGCAACGGGTCTTAGGAGAGGCTTTTCAATTACGAGATCAATTGCCCGGTGGTGAGTTCGAAGAGGTCTATCAGGCTTACCGCGATCTACTGAGTGCAAGGCTGATTTTAGAGAATGCAGAGCAGGAGCAGGTCGATAGTCGAACATTGAACCAATTCACTGCAGCATATGAACAAGCCCAAAGTCGCTACCAGGAACTGCGTGAAAGCCTCGATGAACGAAAAATTGGTCTGCTCGAAAACTTGAGCTCCAGTGTGAAGGAGCTGCAGCAGTACTTATCCGAAGATCGAAGCTTGGTGAGCTATTTTATTGGTGATGAGTCTAGTTATGTGTTTGTATTGAATGCCACAGGCGCTGTGCAGTGTGCCAGGATAGAGGCGAACTATGAGAAATTAAGCCGACGCGTGCAACCACTGTATCAGGCTTTAGCAAATCAAACAGGTAGCCTGAACGAACACGTGAACTGGGCCAACCAAAGTCATGATCTATACACGGATTTACTAGCTCCGGTAGCAGATCATCTGAGGCAACGGCTAACCATTTTACCGGATGGACCACTTTGGAAAATCAATTTTGAAACATTATTGAGTGGGCCACTTTCTTCAGATTATCGCACAAGGGAGAAGGTGCTCTTTAGTGATTTGCCTTATTTGCTGAATGACCACATCATCAGCTATACTTATTCGGCAAATAGTCTGCTCTACACCCTGCCTAATACAGACACTCAACTTGACTTTCTGGGCTTTGGCCCTTTCTTCAGTGGCGGACCACAAGCAGGACCTAGGTATCCAGGCTTAAGTCCATTGCCAGAAGAGGTGGAGGCCATGCTACAGCAAATGGGGCAACACTATTCTAATCCACTGGTGAAAGTTGGGCCCGATGCTCAAGAGTCCACTTTGCTAGAGTACTTGCCGGAGTGTAGGTATGCCTGTATACATACGCATAGTATACCCTTAGACGAGGAGGAGTTTGCAATTGCTACCGAACCTGTGCAAAAACAGCAGTGGTTGGAAATGAAGGATATCTATAGCCTGCAATTGACGGCCGAATATTTAGCGATGAATATCTGTCACTCTGGTGATGGTGCTGAGCTCAGGGGCCAAGGAGTAGTAAGCCTGGCTCGTGCATTCCTGATTGCTGGAGCGAAAAGTGTTTCTGCTTCCATTTGGAAGGGACACGAAGCCTCTGTTCGACAAATTAGTAGCGCGGTATTTGATTATATAAAGCAGGGCGTGGCCCAAGATGAGGCGCTCCAATTAGCGAAGCAAGACTTCTTGCAACAGCACGCAAATGGGAAACAAGCATTTCCCTATTACTGGTCTGGTGTGGTCATGCTGGGAGATATGGAAGCCCGTTCGCAAATGGGACGATCATGGTGGTCATGGGGTTTATTCCTGATCGCTGGCCTATTTGCTATGCTTATTCTCTATCGTCGACCATCTTAAGCGCAGCTTGCGCAGCTTTGTTAAAGGCATGGTTAGGCTTGTCAATTATCGCTTGTAAGCTGGTTGTGTCTTGACTTTTTTGATAAGCGATATAGGCGAGGTACCACTCAATGGACTCGCGTTGATATGGATCAGAAAACTGGCCAACTAGACTTTCGAACTCGGTCTGGGCAGCCTCGAGGCGTTCTGTTTTTAAAAGGATAAACGCTCTGATAAGCTGCTGCTGTTCAGATACCTGAGGAATTAATGATTCTGCCTCTGCGTAATTTTCCGCTTCTAGTGCGTTTAGGAGTCTTTGTAGGGGGGCGTCAGTGCTAGTCCCTCCCAGGCTGTTTTCATAATCGTCAAAATGGTAGGTAATAAAGTTGTCTGCTGATAGCGCCTGCGCAACCGGACTAATCCGTTGGGGCGGAATTACGATGGGCTCTTCTTGAGTATTGTTCTGCCAAATCAGGTATGCAACACTCCCAAGGATTAGCAGCAGTATCCCTGCAGTAAGTAGTCGTTTGCGACTACGATTATTTCCAACTGTCTTGTCTTCTTGCTCTGCGACCTCTTCAATCCGCTTAGCAAAAGCAGCGGTTATATCTGGCCGACGTTCTTGGCGCAATTGCTGTGACGCTGTCTTATGCAATAGCACGTAATGTTCATACTCCGCCCGTAGGTCTGAGTCTGACGATAAGCGCTTCCGAAAACTAGCTTCCTCCGCCTCCTTCATCTGGTGCTTCAAAAAGCGAGCAATGTCTTGTTGATTATCCATGCTATTGAATTCGCTGAGGGTTAGTAGTGGTTGAATAAGTAACGCAAAAGATCAATAAAAGCGTTGCTGTTTTTAGGAGGCTCTGAGAACAACTCTTCATCTCGTAGATATTCAAAGCACTTCTTTTGCATGCGAGAATGAGTCGCTGGTGATTTCGTGGGAAAGGCAGTGCTAATATGTTGACCATCAATAACTGCTTCAATCAAGCGTTTGCAATCCCCACTTAATTGAGCTGTTTTTTCTTCTATTCGCGCTTTGATGCTTCTAATCGTTGACAGCATCGCTGGGGATAGAATCGTATTATCTGCCCAGGAATCTCCACTATCTTCAACGGGTGGTTTATCGCGTTTTCGAAGATGGTAACTATCGTAAAGTTTATAACGCAATATGGACTCGAAGTACTTATCCAAATTGGACTCGTAATGAAACTTATTGGCCAATAGGTTTTCTTCAAGTGCATCAAGCGCTTGTGTTAGGGCGTCCTCATTGTACTGCTGAACGCTTTTATGTTGTTGCTTGTCGAGCCATCCGAAGATGAAAATTTCACCTTTCGTTTTTAGTCTTTGATATCGCTTGGCCCAAGCCAGTGACTCCCTGCTGTTTTGCAATGCCTGGACCGCCAAATAATCATCAAAGCGCTGCTGAAGAAAATGCCGAACTGCTCGGAATAGGGTCTTATTGTTGAAGTAGTCCCCTTGTTGTTGGTTATACTTCAGTCGAATGACGTTGCAGGCGTTTTCAATAAACGAGCGTTTTTTCTCCCTGGGGATCTGATCAGCACCTGGTAACGGATCCTGCTGAAGCCTCCTAGAGAATTTCTCGATACAAGCTTCGATTCCTTTTTCTCGTTGTTTTTCATCTTCCAATTCCGCCTTGGTCTTTAGGTCCCACACCCATCCGTTGACAGCGGATGTACAGTAGTCCAACATGCTTGTGGTAGTGCTAAATGCGGTAGGGTAGTGGTACAAGCATTCATCAGTTGCGAGGAACAGGAGGTCCGTTAAAAAATGCTCATCCAATGAGAGGTGGGCAAAACGGTCGGGCCATTGCTCTACTGCAAAGGGAGTAAGGGCGTCGAGTACAAACTTCTCTAAAAAGCTAGGGCCTTTATTGGCAGCTTGTTGAAGTGTCATCATAGCAAGGCTCGAAGGGCAAGTGTCTAAAGTAAAAAGGTAGTGATTTTTTGGAAATGCGTGAAAAGAAATGCGCACTCGCCAGACTAGGGGGGTGTCGTAACGAAGCGACAAACCAAAAATACTGCTATGTATCAGAAACCCTTACTCGTATTAGTAGTGCTGTTTGTACTACTCAACTCATTGCAAGCACAGTGGCAATGGGAAGATATTTCCCCGGATTATGGTAATAGTCAAAATCCATTTCATCTCGGTTGCTATGCTCCGAACGATAGCACCTTTTGGGCGGTGCCTTTTTACCTAAATGGCGTTGTTGATCCTAAGTTTAGCGTGACCAGTGATTATGGTGAAAACTGGGATGTCGGTACTCCTGACCTGGGTGATCCCTCGCTGGTGCCAGTTATCGCTTTCGCCTTGAACGCAGATACTGCATGGCTGGGCACCCAGCAAATGCCTAATGGTAGTTATGGCTCCCTGGTCGCTACCTATGATCGGGGGGTGAACTGGGTAACACTAGATTTGCCGGATGACAAAATTCCGTTGGGAATTCATTTCTATGATGGCTTGGAAGGGGTAGTGGTTGCCCAAGATTTCTTCGCACCTACAGATCATATCAGTATATACCGAACCACAGATGGCGGCTTGTCGTGGGCAGATGTGACTCCTGTGATCAACAATAGCTTTGTCTTATGGGTGTACAATGGAGAGAGTATCCTAGAGCGAGTTGGTGACAAGTTATTTGTTGGTAACGGTATTGGCCAGGTCCTGCGTTCGGTAGACCGAGGGCAGACCTGGACGGTGACCGACACTGGCCTGGGCGAATTCAGAGGCATCCACAGTATTGCCTTTGAGGAAGAATTGACCGGGATCGCTCTTTCATCTTATGATTTAGACTCGTTGAATAACGCTTTCCGAAATGGTGTAAGTGTGGCCGTAAAAACTACTGATGGTGGTGATACCTGGACCCCAATCAATGTTCCTCCACAGTTAGAACATATCGAGTATGTGCCAGGGTCCGGCGGGGTGTACATCGGTGGGCATGGATATACTGGGTTTCCCAATTATTACATCAGTTTGGATGGTGGGGTGCAATGGCAAACTAAGGGCGGCCCGGGTATGATCAATATTGTTCACACCAGCCCTGAGCACGCCTATGCTTGCGTGTTTTCTTTTGAAGGCGGAATAGTGCGTTACGCAGGCCCTCCTTTACTATATGATGAGAGCCCACTAGCACCATCAGATTGGCACGGTCAAGGGATTGGTGTTTTACCGGTGGGAAATTTTACTGGAAGCTATATCAATGACTTGACGATTCTGGATGCAGAAACCTTGTGGGCAGTGACTAGCCCAAGTCGTAGTCAAGGAAATTTGCCTTCAACTACCATGCGAAGCAGCGATGGTGGCGATAGTTGGTTAGTGCAGTCGATACCGGGTGCCGCTGGTGCCGTCACCTTCGATATTCATGCTTTTGATACGCTCAATGCTATTATCAGTATGCGCACCTTATCTGGCGTCAATCAGCTTCGTCGTACAACTGATGGCGGGGCAAGTTGGCAAACCATCCATAGTGGGGGAGCGGCAGGTGGATTTGTCCACTTTTTTGATGCTAGCAATGGTGTAATCATCAACAATGATCAGGCAGAAGTTTCGCAAGACGGAGGAGCAACTTGGCAAGCGCCAGAAGTAGCACCGAATGCTGAGGCCGGGGATATTCAAGTGTTGAACTTTACTCAGCGGACGAATGAGGAGTTTAGAGGGGATAAGATCTGGTTTGTGAGTCCCAGTGAGAAAATCTTCATCAGTGATGATCGGGGGCAGAACTGGAAAGACTATGCGACGCCAGTAGCGTTTACGGATATCGCCATGAAGGATTCACTCAACGGCTTGGCCGTTGAAACACTGACCGTTGAGAGCGGGATGTGGTTTGACTCCACTACCATTTATAGAACTACTGATGGCGGACTAAACTGGACAGTGGCCTCGAGCCTGCGAGATTCCTTTTCGATTCTATTCCTAGATTATGTATCGGGGAGTAGCGGATCCTATATTGGAGGGAGTCTCTTTAATGCTTCTAGCAGCTATACTAATGATGACGGGACATCCTGGACCATGATCGACGAGAATTTTAATGGCGGGCCAAGTCGTTTTTTCGATAATACGACTGGTTGGGTATTCAATTCTTGGGGCTATGAAGGCTATGAGCCAGTGATCTATAAGTGGAACGGTGCTCCATTCCCTGAGTTATTGGTGAATGCTCCAGAAGCACAGGCATCTTCTTTGTCATTGACAACCTACCCTAATCCAGCCACTGCCAGTTTACAAGCAAAATTACCAGAGCAAATGGCTTACGCTTCGGCCGATCTCATTCTGTACAACAGCCAAGGACAACGTATACGCCAATGGCAAGGGATACTGGATGCGCAGTTGCAGCTTGATGTGTTGAACCTGCCTGCAGGTGCATACACCTTGCACATTCAGACTGTTGATGCATTGGCTACCGCGAAGTTTGTGAAGCTATAAGAAAACTAGAACTGAGAGCGGAAATATCTGAAGAGCTCATAGCGATGAGCTTATAACCAAAGAATAAAACAACCATATGCATACTAATTTTTCTTTGCACAAAAGTGCTTATGCACTGGGCAAACATTTATTTCGACTGATGATTTTGGAAGGAGAACAGCTCCTTTCACGCAACCCGGCGGTGAACGTCAAGGGCTCCCTGTTGGGAAAGTATATTGAACGACTCGAGCCTAAAGATCGCAAGGCTTTTCAAGCGGTTATTCGTAATGCGGAGAATCCAGAACGACGTTGCAAAATCTTAGGGTGCCTAGCTGAATACGACCCAGGGAAAGGGCTGGCATTGGAAGATACATTAAAGCATGCTCCGGAGGCTGAGGAGGCTTTGTTGGATCTAGTTTACCTCGATCCGTGTAAATTCCCGATTCCGGAAATTTCAGCAGAACCACAGGTGAACTTTGACCGGTTGACCTTGAGGCTCGAATCACTTTACGTTCAGGACTCGCAAGATGCCATCCGCATCAAGGTGCCGTTTTTAGGGACTAAAACTTATAACGATGAGGATGAGGCAACCTTATTGGTGATCGGTGTGGACAATAGCGGAAATGTAACAAGCCGAAGCCATGATCTGGGTAAGATCAAGCAAGGAAAGCGAGTGAACTATCACAACCGAGAACTGGTCAGCTTCATACTGGATGCCGGTGAGTTGGTCTTTCCTAAGACCCAGATGGTAACGGTGACTGCTATTGAAAAGGACAAGAATAGTACCTACGAAAAGCTGATTGAGGACCTCACGGAGTACGCAGTGAAGAAGATTGATGCTGAACTCATTGCTAGTGGTATAGCAGGTCTTGGGGGCTTGGTGGGTATTCCGGTACCACCACAGGTAGCCGCCATCTTGGGCAGTGCCCTAGAGGGATTTGTTGACGGTATAGTGGAGAACATTATGGGGCTATTTGAAAATGATAACGATGTGATGGGCTCGAAGACGATGAGTCTGACTTTGCGCGACTTAGTGGATGAGGACCAAGTATGGCCGAAGGCTTGGAACTGGAGATTCTCTGGGAAAGGAGGGCAGTGGGTGACTCGTATGAATTGGCACCTAGATTAAAGAAGAGCCCTTAACAAGAGGCATGGAATTAGAATGGGGGGCTGGGTTACGCATAATCTGGTGCGAAGCGAATAGCTGAGCATGGCGGCCAGCGGGCGCAAGGACGAGCGGGTGTAGCGGTAGCGCCGATGAGGTGCTAGTAGCGAAACACGCGGTGGCCGCTTCGCGTGGCCACGGCCCCTTTACTAAATCACCACTTATTGGGTAATACGGTAGCCTAATCGCTGTTTCGTGTGCTATCGTCGAGAATTCTGGCACTTAAACAGGCTTTTTTACATATTTGTAAGACATTAATTACCTGACACGATGCGCAAACAGATTAAAGATCTTGCGACGAAGAAAATAAAGAACGCCTTTATGAGTACCGGAAAAAGCGATAAGTCGAAGCATGCTGATACGGTGATCCGTAATCATGTGATTTGGTCTATGGGAGCCAGTTTTTTGATTCCTATTCCAGTGGCTGATGTATTCGCTGTAAGTGCTTTGCAGCTTGATATGATCCGACAGCTGAGCCGAGTTTATGATATTGATTTTGCCGAATCACAAGGCAAAGCCATTATTACCTCCTTAACTAGCAGTACGCTGGCAAGAGCGGGTGCTCGGAGCTTAATTAAACTCGTTCCAGGAATTGGTACGTTGATTGGCGGTGTGACTGTCTCGATTTTCAACGGGGCATCTACCTACGCTCTTGGTGAAGTATTTAAGCGTCACTTTGACTCTGGTGGTACCATTCTAGATTTCGATACAGAGCGTCTACGCAAGCTCTACAAGGAGAAGTTTGAGAAAGGTAAAAAGGTAGCCCAAGAGTGGAAAGCGGAAGAGGATCAGGCGAAGTCAGAAGGTGCGACTACTGCTACGGAGCCAGAACCACAGGCAGAACCTGCCCCAGCTCCGGCGGCTGCTCCTGCTCCTGAGACGACTGCCGAAGAATCTATCATGGACAAACTCAAAGACCTAGCTAAGTTGCGCGATGATGGTGTAATTACTGAGGAGGAATTCTCGGAAATGAAGCGTAAACTCATCGACGGAATGTAGCGCTTAGCGAAAGCATTATCTCGTTAAGAATAATTGACCCGGAGTCTGTCCAGCAGGCTTCGGGTTTCTTTTTGCACTATTGGCCAGCGCGGAATACGACACCTACATTCCAACGGGTAGATTGACCTATGTTCTTGCCGCCTAACACGAGTGCTCCACCGGCAAACACACCTAGCCACCGTTGTACAGGTACGTAGAAGGTCCCTCCCGCGCGAGTCCAGGTACTTCCGGCCCCAGAGGCAAGGTTATTGCCATTGTTGCTCGATTGCAATCCCTGGTATTGCTCCAACCACAGGTCGAAGTAGTAGAACCTGGTGCCCATGCCCGCTCGTACTAAAATGGGCACGGCAGCTTGGGCTTCTGGTGCCATTTGAAAATCTACTCCAGATTGAACTTGTACGAACCATCCGTACTTGGCGTCGTATTGCCAGCCAAATCGTCCCTGAAAAGTAGTAGCGCGCCGGCCAATGGCTCGAAGGTTGTCATTGGCGTACCTACTCATGGGAAAACTCAGCCCAATAGCAGTAATGAAGTTGTGATAGCCATTTTCGCGTTCTGTACGATCGTTGCGGTATTTGAGCCAAATGCTGGCATCTTGCCAGCCGCGGTTGTCTTCATCATTGTTGATGTATGGTGCTGTAAAAACGATTGAAGTGCGTTCATCGGCGCCGTACTCCAGGAAAATGTTATAACTGGTGGCATCTATATTGCGGTTGACCTTATCGCCGTTTTGATCAAAGAATTCATCAAATGTTTCTTGGCTGTAAGTGAAGGCTAAGTCTACTTGCCCGGGTTTGGGCATAAAGCCATTGATAGGGCCTTGTGCACACAAAACACCAACTAAAGTGAGCGATAGAATAAGCGTGATACAGCGTTTTTGCATTTGAATGAGTCTTTAGTACAAAGGTCCTTTATGGACTAAAAATAAACTGTCTGGTTTATTACTGAATAGTACTTATCTTTGCCACCCCATAATCAGTAACCATTTCCGTTGAGCGACTGCCTGGTAATCATTCCTACTTATAATGAGAAAGAGAACATCGTAAAGATGATCGATACGGTGTTCAATCTACCTCATTCATTTCACATTCTTATCGTGGATGACGGTTCTCCTGATGGTACCGCAGATCTTGTGCGTGCCGAGCAGAAGAAATATCCAGAGCAACTCCACTTGCATGAGCGGAGTGGTAAGCTTGGGCTAGGTACAGCCTACATCGCCGGATTCCGCTGGGGACTTGAACGTGACTACGAGTATTTCTTTGAAATGGATGCGGACTTCAGCCATAATCCAAATGACCTAGTACGGCTGTATGAAGCTTGTACTACAGGCGGCGGTGATATGTCTGTTGGTTCTCGTTATGTGCGAGGCGGACAGCTAGAGAATTGGCCATGGGATCGCATTATGCTGAGCTATGGAGCTTCGCTGTATGTTCGTATCATCACCTTCATGCCCGTTAAAGACCCTACCGCTGGCTTCGTTTGTTATACCAGACGTGTCTTAGAAGCAATCGACTTCGATAAGATCCGCTTTGTTGGTTATGCCTTCCAGATTGAGATGAAGTTCGCTACGCGTCAACTTGGATTCAAAATCGTAGAGGTGCCTATCACCTTCACCGATCGCATTGAGGGCGTCTCCAAAATGTCAAAGGGGATTGTGAAGGAAGCAATCATTGGCGTGATGCAGATGCGTTGGCGCTCCTTGTTCTCTTCTTATGGCGTGTAGCCTAAGCGTCTCCAGACTTCTTTTGTGGCTATTTTAAATCAGATTGCTCGGCTGAGCCTTTCAATCTTATTTGTTGCATGGCCTTAATGTTCTCCTCTGATTTTGTGTACAGCGCTATGATGTTGAGGACATCACTGCTATCAGCTTGCGGAATCTTTGTGACTTCAATCTTCAGAATGTGCTCAACGTTGACATGATACACCTCGGGAAGGTATTGAAGTGGCTTCCCATCAAGGAGGAAGACGTAATCCTCGCTCTCTAATTCCAAATATTGTTCCACCAACCCTTCTAAACTTATGAAGCGGTAGCTAGCCTCTTCTTTGAGCTGCACGGAAATGCTGGCACGATAGCTTTGTCCTTCTACTTCAAATTCTTTTTTGTCAACCTTAAGCTCTTCAATTTGATCGGGGTCAATCGTCTGCAAGTAGTGGCCGGCGACTAATTGGCCGTTGAGGAAGTAGGCGATATCATGCTGCTCTGCCGGAGGCTTGACGTAGATTACTCGTGGAGAATCTGTCGTTGGAGAGAATAATGAGGGCAGGGTTTTGCCGTGGAGTGTGTCAGCGGATATTTGCCCTTGTAAAAGCTGAGTGAAAAAGAGAATGCTTAATAAGAGAAAGAGACGCATGATAATAGTATTTAGACAAGGAATATTAACTCTTTGTCGACGTGCTACGCTCTCATCCGATCTTGCCGAGTAGACTAGCTGGAAAATACTAGCTCAACCATTCGTTGGCACAACTAAAGCAGCGCTTACCACTTCGACGCTCAAATACAACGTCTATGCGCCCCAGTAAGATGCCTGCCCAGCCAACTTGATTCACTAGTACCCCTTGGTCATTTCTGTTCTTGACAATCACAGGTTCATCAAGGAAGGTGTGGGTGTGCCCACCTAGTATAATGTCAATATTGCGGCTTTGAGCCGCCAAGATCATATCACTGACAATCTCCTCCCGGTAACGATGCCCGAGGTGCGATAGGCAAATAACGAGATCACAACCTTCCTCTTCCTTTAGATGAAGAGCGGTTTCATTGGCCTTTTGAATGGGATCCAGATACTGTGTTTCTCCTGTTAGAGCCGTTGGTACCAGTCCTTCTAGCTCAATACCTATACCTAGTACTCCGATACGCAGATCGCCACGGCGGAATATTTGATAGGGAGCAACCTTGCCACTTAATGGCGTGTTTCGAAAATCATAGTTACAGTTGATGAATGGGAAGTTTGCATGCGCATTCATCTGCTTGTCCAAGATTTCAATACCTGCATCAAAATCGTGATTGCCAATAGTGGCCGCATCGTAGCCCATTTGGCTCATGAGCTTAAATTCCAACTCTCCTTGATACAAATTGAAATAAGGAGTGCCCTGGAAAATATCTCCACTATCGAGAAGAAGAACATGCTCAGCCTCCTGGCGAAATTGTTCAATTCTTCGTGCTCTGCGCACTACACCGCCTTGTCCGGCATTGCGACCACCATCCTGTGGAAAAGGATCTATTCTGCTATGCCAATCATTGGTATGTAGGATGGTCAATCGATTGGATGGCCGATCGCCAAAGGCGAGTGCAGGGCTTAATCCAGTGCCCAACAGTATTCCGGTGGCACCCATTTGTCGGATGAATGTTCTTCTTTTCATAGGTCGGTAATAGCTTGTCTAATTGAAAAGGGTATCAAGGATTAATTGTCCCAGCGGACTCTGCCATCGAGTTGTGCTGAAATCGTTTCACCAGCCTCGGTGCGTTGAACAACCTCGTCGATCAGCGCATCGCGAACGAGTCGACCGGTATTTTCGCGTGGTAAATCCTCCAGGAAATCACAGTTTCCTCCACCATTAGCGATGTAATCTGGCATCGAGATCCGGTAAGTCTGATCGGTTTGAATAGGTTGGCCGTTAATGAGGACATTTAAGGCGCCATCTTCTGCCAGGATGTATTTCGCTTCCTTGCTAATAGGCCAACCACCATCGGCCGCCATGTGATCGAAGAAGCGTTGAGTCATTATGCCGTCCATCTCCACGATAACTAAGATGTTGTCAAATGGCATGAGCTCATAGATTTTCCCGACGGTAATATCTCCGGCTGTTACCTCTGGTATTCTTATTCCTCCGTAGTTCTGGATGCTCAGATCCACCGGGCTTTTACTTAACTGCAAGGCCTGGTTATGGACCGCATCAGCGACCCAGTTGCCAAGATTGGATTCTGGCTTCTTCTTAAACAAGCGCTCTTCTGCTTGTCCGATAACGGTATTCATGCGTTCGGAAAGCGTTGCGCGATAAGGAGAGATAATATCTTCTAGTGCATGGGGACTACCATCCGTAGTAGCTGATGTCTTAACCCGGAGGTTTTCCGCATTTGCTTGCGAAGGTTGATAGTACTTGTTGCAGCCGGTCCATAGAACCGCTGCCAATAGCACAGTAAACAGAGATGTCTTCAAAACGATTACTTTTTCGTGTCCTTAAGGCTGAACCGGGTAATGGAGGCGGCTTGACCATCAGGGCCCTCACTGGAGATCAATAAGTTGTCGGCCGCATCAAAGGTCATACCTTCTGGTTGTGGAAAGTAAGCAGGGTCCAGTAATTGAACATGCATTACCTTATTTGCTGTAGGATCTACCACGATTAGCAACTTGCCGACGGAGGCCAGCACATACAGGTAGCCGCTTCGCGGATGAATGGCTATGGCAGAAGGCTTAAACTTGAATGGTTTGCCTTGGTTGCCTATAATTCGACCAATTTCTTTTTCCGCTATAGTTACGACAGGCTCCAGGTTGACTGCACGTTCCAGTAGATCGAACTCGTAAACGCCGAGTACATTTTTAGGCAACTCCCGACCTTCTGGTGCACCCTCCTTAGGCGCAATCAACAGGCGATTGCGATCCGCATCAAAGCAGAGGCTTTCTGTGTCGTTACGGTAGCTGAAGGCCGTTTCAAATTTAATAGTCGAAGTGTCCGAACCAGCGAGGTGAAATTGGTACAAATCACCATCTCTTTCCAGGACGAAAACGTGGTCACCCACCAAGGTGAGATCTTCGTAATCACGATCCTTATCGAAGATTCGTTCGCTGACGATATTGCCAGTTCTAAGATCGATGGAAAAAAGGATGCCTTTTTCATCCTGAATAGCCATTACTTGCTCAGGGTTGAGCGAAGTAATACCTGAGATTTCTTTGAGTGTAGGACTCAACTCGACACGCCATCCAGACTTGTTGTCAATTTTGTAAGGAAACTCGTAGCCGTCCACCGCAGTGAAGGACATCTGGGGTGGCTTATTATTGATGGCGAAAATGGAGTAGCCAACAGCCAGGACCACGATGATCAGTACGATCAGCCAGGTGAGCGTTGTTGAATCTTGGAGGTCAAACTTCATAGTATGCAAATTCACTGGTGAAGGAACGAAAATTTGAGCAGTTTGGCAAATTTGTCTCCGCTAGCCTGTAGCTTCCATCCACGCCTTAATTAAGCTGGGATTAGTGTTCCAGGCGCACTTCAAATTGCCGCATCAGCCATCGCCTGGCGTTAATCCGTTTTGTGCGTAGTATCTCCGTTCTGATTCCTTCTAGCTTAGCTCGATCTCTCGTCTTGTACAACTTAGTGGTAAAGCGCAAAAAATTGCGATAAGAAGTCTTCACATCTTCCGCAAGGTTTCTTTCGCGCAAAAGTAAGAGTTTGTAAGAGTGGGCTAAAGAAAGAAACGCCTCCGTTTCATCCTTCTCGAAAAAGATTTTCAGCAGCATAATTCGGGCTCCATGCTTGTAGAAAACGTCCGAAAACTCCACCTTATTGAGGTGCTCCTGAGCTAAATCATACTTTTGTTGATAATAGTAAAGATCAGCCAGGTTGAAGTAGAAGGCATCCTCACGATCATTGGCCGGCAACTTTTCGGTATAAGTGCGAATAATGTATTCTACCCATTCGAAGCGCCTCAAGCCCAGCCCCAATTTGATAATGTTCTTGTAAATCCAGGGAGAGAGTTCATCATTGATCAATAAGTGTCCGGCTTCAAGTCCACTTTGGTAGATGGTAAGCAACTGCTCCGCGTATTGTTGCTGCCCCTGGTTAATGGCTCCTAGGCAGTAGTTTATGGCAAAGTAATAAAGATTGATACTCTCCATAGGAGGCACTGCATCCTTAAGATCATTCAATAACCGTTGGTAGTGCGCGAAGCGCTCGGCATTTCGCTGATCCTCGGAAAGTAGCTTGTACAGGCACTGGTATATTTGAATGACCGGATTCTCACTTTCATACGCCTCAGGGGAGGAGTCGGGCCAGGAAAAAACAGCCTGGGTACCAAGAACTCGTTTCTGGTTGAGCATCGTGCACAACAATCGCAGTTTGGATAGGACGAAATAGTCGTTCAGCTGCAGGTCTTGAGACTTAATGAAGGGGTTAATCGCCCTTGTGTTTTGTAAATTGAAATGATGATCCTCAATCTGTGCCAACCAATAGGTACTATACAGCTGTGCTGAATCCATTCGGGGATCCGATTCTATTGCCGCTTTGGTGCGCTGCAAACGATAAGAGAAGCTTTTATGCAGTTTGCGTTTGGCCAGGCTTTCCAAAATGAGCAGCTCAGAATAGTAAGGGTGCTCCTTCTCCTGTTCTCGGCCAATAAATTGTTCTGCTAATTGAGCCAAACCACTCATGAGGTAAGCGAGGTCTTTATAACTGTAGGAAGAAGAAGGATGTAGTGCTTTCCACATCGCTTTTCGATCCAGCGAAGCTTCCGGCCAACCCTTTTTAGCCAATTTTCTGAGGTGTTCTGCCAATTTGGTGATGCTGTCGTTGGTGTTGAAGTAGGGAGAGGCCAAATAGAGTAGAAATGACTTCCACTCTGCGTCGGAAAGGCTTTGGCAAATGTCAAGTAGCTTACTTTTCTTCAACTCGCAATAATGTATTTGTGATAAAAAATAGGATTAGTATATTGTTTTTCAGGTGTTTGCGATATTTGTGAAGTCGAAATTTAGTGAAAAATTTGCCATTTTGTAATTGTTTGCGCCAGTAATTGCCCCTAATTTTATCCTAACAAAAGGACAGAACTATGTTTAGAGGACTGCTATGTGGCCTACTTTCAGTCTTGTTGGTGCCTTTATTTGGGCAAGACGAGGTATACCCGGGGGATGCTAATGCCAACGGTATTGTAGACCAATATGACATTCCGTACATAGGATATGCCGTCGGTGAAACGGGCCCTGCTCGAATCCTGACAGAAGATAGCCAGGCTCAAACTGTAGCTCAATTCTGGGCGGAAGATTTTCCGAGTGGCCCTAACTTTATTCATGCGGATGGTGATGGAAACGGAGTAGTCAACCTGCTCGATTTCGTTGTTTGGAGTGATCACTTCGGTGACACGGAAGAGCTCGTTACACCACTCGAAGTACCAATCGGTGTCAGTGAGACTACCCGTGTACGATGGAATAATGATGAGTTGGCGATTCCTGTTACCGGAGGTCAGGTCATTGCCTTTCCCTTAGATCTGGTTATCCCTGAGACAGTCAACATTAATGGCTTAGCCTTCCGCTTGCGTTATCACCCCAGTCATTTTGCTGCAGTTTCCTTTGATGCCCAAAGCAGTTGGTTAGCGGAAGATGGTAGCGGGATGTCCTTACAGAAGAATGGTATTGGCCAGATTGATGTAGGGATGACTCGTTTGGGGCTTGATCCCTTGGCAGGAGGTGGTACTGCTGGAACACTCAGTCTCATTGTAATTGATGATATGGTGGACCTTTTGGAAACGGCTCCTGATACGATGGAGACCCACCTTATGTTAGAGCAAGTTCTCCTACTTGACGAGGGCTTACAAGCCGTTCCGGTACAGGTTGATTCCTTTACTATTAAGCTGTATCGCCCGGGTACCATTTCTTCCACCGAACCAACGCAGACGAATGCACTTGGTGCTACCGTTTTTCCAAATCCTTATCAGGGGCAAGTGCAGGTGCATGCGGAATATGACTTCCAGCAACTTGTGATTTGTGATGCACTGGGAAGGGTTGTCAATCACTATCGATTTGGCTCTACACAGCAATGGACAGGCAATGATCTTGCCCTTTCCAGCGGCTGCTATTTTATACAACTAGAAGGAGAACAGGGAATTTCCAGATTACGTCTGGTGGTGCCCTGACTATGAACAACAAGAATGGGTCGGGAGAACCCGACCCATGCGCTTCCACAATGAAAGCATTCAATAACTATACTCTAAATTACTAATTATGCGCAAACTTTTCCTATTCGGTTGGGCTTTCCTAAGTCTAGCTGCGGTCTTGTCTGCCCAAGTGAACGTGTCTGGCACGATCACTCTTGGAAATGCAGATGGCCAGCTAGTCCCCGGTTGGCCGGTTGATGTCTTCTCCCCAGACGGCCTTCAACTTGCTAACGGAACCACTGCTGACGACGGAACATATGAATTAATCATAGACTTCGCCAGTGGTGATGTAGTACCATTGAGCGTACAGACGTTCGACCTTTGTACAGGTGTACCATTAGAACAGCTTATTGATATCGACCCGGCACAGGATAGCTATGTGGTCGACTTTGTTATTTGTGAAGGTATCGATCCACCACCACCACCAGAGTGTGAGGCCTTTTTCTACTGGGAGCAGATTCCTAGTGACGAAGGTTTTCTAGTACATTTCTTCGATGTCTCTCATCCCGGTGAGGACGGAGTAGTCACTTGGACATGGAACTTCGGTGATGGAAACACAAGCACGGAGCAAAATCCGCAGCATGTGTACACGGAAGCCGGCCAGTACGAGGTTTTGCTAACAATATCAGGGGAAGACTGCTCTTCAACTGTAGTTCAAATAGTTACCGTTTACAATGAAAGTGACTGTGACTGTCCTACGGATGAGTATATCCCGGTATGTGTTGTAACTGCCAGCGGAGCACTACTCGAATTTACCAATGCTTGCTATGCGGAGTGCGCTGGCTATAGCCCGGATGAATACTTCTCTTGCGATGGTAATGAATGCGGTTGTCCGGAATTCTATGCACCAGTATGTGTAATCGGTGCAGATGGAGATATCATCGAATTTCCGAATCACTGCTTTGCAGAGTGTGAGGGCTACGGCCCAGACCAATGGATGGACTGTGAGACCGAGTGTGAGTGTCCTGAGGATGTGTACGACCCAGTTTGTGTATACAATCCATTTGGAGGCTTCATTCAATTTGACAATGCGTGTCTTGCGGAGTGTGCAGGCTACGAGCCTGGTCAATATCAGCCTTGTGATGGATGTAACTGTCCAGAATTCTATGACCCTGTCTGTGTGACCTTGGATGACGGAACAGTACTTACTTTCAGTAATTTCTGTTTTGCTCAATGCGAAGGCTATGGTCCTGAACAATGGGAGGAATGCGAGAATGATTGCGAATGTCCAGAGGATATTTATGACCCAGTTTGTGTAGCTACGCCTGGTGGCATCATTCTGACTTTCATTAATCCTTGTGAAGCAGAATGCGCCGGTTACGGACCAGACGTTTATTATCACTGTGATGATGAATGTGTATGTCCGGAGTACCTCGATCCTGTTTGTGTAGAGGATGCCGCAGGTAACATTATCACTTTCGATAATCCATGTTTCGCAGAATGTGCCGGTTATGGTCCTGATCAATACTATCATTGTGACGGTGGCTGTAGTGTAGAAATCACCTATACGCAGCTAGATGACTTTACTTTCGAGTTTACTACAACTGCTGGCGCAGACCCAGCTATCGAATACCTTTGGGATTTTGGTGATGGCAATACTAGCGAAGAGGCTAGTCCTACTCATACCTATTCAGAAACTCCAGGCGTATACTTTGTTATTCTAACAACCGTAGAGGAAGGCTGCGTAGCAACAAGTTTTGCTATTGTAGTTACAGGAGGGGAGTGTTACGCCCACATTTTAGCCCATCCAGTGGATGAACCACTTACGATTGCCTTCGGCGCATTCGCTGCTGGTGACGTCGTGAGCTGGGAATGGAATTTCGGTGACGGAAACACCAGCAGTGAAGAAGCACCTGTACATACTTACGGAGAAGCTGGCACCTACGCTGTTACTTTGACGGTTACTACAGCTGATGGCTGTACATCGACTGTGGTTCAGGAGGTTACAGTGGAAGAGGGGCCTTGTGCTTGTCCAACAATCTGGGAACCAGTATGCGTAGCAGTAACTGGGCAGATCATTACTTTCCCGAACGCATGTATTGCGATTTGTGAAGGCTTTAGCGAAGAAGACTTCCTAGAAGATTGTGAAGGTGATTGTACCTGTACTGACGAGTGGGATCCGGTTTGTGTATTGACTGACACCGGTGACATTATCACCTTCGGAAACGCTTGTGAAGCAGGCTGCTTTGGTTACGATGAGGGCGACTTTGTTCCTTGTGAGCCTGATTGCGTCTGCCCAGATGTATATGCTCCGGTTTGCGTACTTGATCCAGCAACAGGAATAATTATCAGTTTTGAGAACTCTTGCTATGCAGAGTGCGCTGGCTTCGGTCCAGATCAGTTTGTAGACTGTGATGACGAGTGTAATTGTCCAGCTGTTTGGGAGCCTGTGTGTGTTGCTATTGCAGGTGGTGAAGTTATCACTTTCCCGAATGCATGTGTGGCAGAGTGTGCTGGCTACGGTCCTGATCAATTTGTCGACTGTGAAGAGGAATGCAACTGCCCAACAATTTGGGATCCAGTTTGCGTTGCTACTGCCAGTGGTGAAATTATCACCCTTCCAAACGCATGTGTTGCGGAGTGCGAAGGCTTTACGCCGGACGACTTTGTAGATTGTCCTGATTGTGTCTGTGATGATTACTACCTACCAGTGTGCGTAATTGATCCAGCAACCGGTGATTTACTTACCTTCCTCAATCCTTGTGAAGCTGCTTGTGCTGGTTATGGTGCAGATGACATCTTCCCATGTGATGGTGGTGAGGACTGCTTCGCTGACTTTAGCTTCGTTGTATTGGATGATACGGAAGAGGGCTATACGGTAGTCTTTACCGATAATTCCTTCGCTCCAGACGGTATTACCAGCTGGTTCTGGGACTTCGGTGACGGTAATACATCTACAGAGCAGAATCCAGAGCATACGTACTTTGAAGAAGGTGTATTTGATGTGACGCTTACGGTTGAAAGCCCTGATTGCGGCACGATGACCGTTATCTACCACATCTGTATCGGAGATGGTGGCGGAGTAGGTGGTCCAGCTTGTCAAGCATTCTTCTTCTTTGAGCAACCAGATCCAGATGATCTACTGACGTATCAGTTTATCGACTTCTCGTTAGGTACTGCATCTGCTTGGTTCTGGGACTTCGGTGATGGCAATACCTCTAGTGAGCAAAACCCTGTACACACCTACGCAGAAGAGGGTACCTACCAGGTAACCTTGACCATCTTCAACGATGAGTGTGAGTCCAGTGTCCAAATTGGCCTACAAGCTGGAGAGAATGTTTGGTACGGTGATCTGGAGTGTCGTGCTTGGTTCTTGCCAATCATTAACCCAAGTACTTTGGAGGTATACTTCATCAATTTGTCTAGTCCGGATGCCATAGGCTTCGTCTGGGACTTTGGTGATGGCAATACCAGCACTGATCCACTAGCACTGCATACTTACAGTGAGCCTGGTACTTACACAGTGACCCTCACAACGACAAGTGCTGACGGTTGTACAAATAGCTTCTCTACTACCATCACTATTGATGGTGAAGATGATGGATTCACTAGTAATCCAGTATTCTCACTAGTGAGTAGTACAGATGAGGTACCAACAGTGCCAAGTATTCGCATTGCTCCAAACCCAACTGCGGACCGAGCAATCGTAAATTGGGTGAGTGACCAGCCACTGAATGGAAGCTGGAGCCTATTTGATATGAATGGTCGCCAGATACAACAACAGCTGCTGCGTAGCCCTGCTGGGCCACAACAAGTTGAGTTGGATCTAGAGCAACTTCCTGCAGGAATCTACCTATTCCGTTTGCAGACCGACCAAGGTCAGCGGACGATTCGGGTTAGCAAATTATAATCTATTGGCTTGTCAGTAGATCATTGATCTACGATAAGACCAAGGGCTTTTCAGATCGTTTTGACGGGGATAGCATGATAGGTGCTGTTCCCGTCTTTTTGTATTTTGGACCCAGAGTGAACCATTTGATGGTCGTTCACCATGTTCCAAAATCCTGGTGCCCCTATGCATACCCCCCCGAAACATTTTTTCCTCTTACTGGTATTCTTGTCCAGCTTTTCCCTCAGTGCTCAAAAGGGAATTGATAGTCTTCGATTATTGGCAGAAGTCTTAGAGCCGGGACCAGAACTACATGACGTTCTTGCGGATGCTGCCGTTTACTATCAAATGCGTAATAATGATAGTATGTATTATTATGCAGATAAATTGTGGCAACTGGGACACACCACTGATGATATTGTGGCGAAGTTCCGTTCGCGACTGATAGTCGGTTCCTTTCAGCACAATCACGGAAATTTAGAGCAGGGGCGTAGAACCTTTCATGAAGCCCTTGCAATTGCAAAAGAGCATAATCTTGAACGGCAGATTGGGTTTGCTTTTCTGGATATTGGTTTGAGCCACAGTCGTGGCTTTAACTTAGATTCTGCCTATTACTATTTTCAGGAGGCGGAGAAACGCTTCTTGGCAAACGGGGAAGAAGAGTCAGTTTGGAAGTGCTATAATGGCTATGGGAATATCAATGATAAACGACAAGACTATGAGGCGGCTGATCAGAATTACCGTGATGCAATGGCGGCACTTCCGGCTAATGCCTCAAAAGCGGATCGGGGCTACGTGTTGTATTCGGTCTTTGCTTATGCAATCCTAAGAAAGCGCTTTGACTTGATGTACGAAGTGAGTGTTTCCTGGGATGAATACAAGGGGGCTAATTCTTTTGACATTGATGTTCTGCAAAAGCCGGAACACTTCTCCCTCTTCCGAATGTTGGCCATGGAGGACGTTGATATTGAGGAGGTCTTATATGCTGCAGCTGCGTATCACAGAGAAACGGGAAATACCTACAAATTAGGATCTGTTTATCACGACCTCGGCACCCTCTATGAAGATCGTGGCAAATACCAAAAGTCGAAGGAGGCTTTCGAAACTGCTGATCGCCTCTATACTCAAGTAGGCTATAACTCATACATCGTTGCGATCAGAACCCGATTGGCAATGTACTATGAGGAGGAAGGAAACTATCAGAAGGCATTAAATTTCACGCGACTAAGTCATGCTGTTATCGATAGCCTTAGAAATGCGGAGGCGGAGCGGAATTTTAAACGGTACCAGGTTGAATTTGAGACGGAGAAGAAAGAACAAGCTCTCCGGATTAACCAGCTCGAACTTGACCAAAAAACGCAGGAACGGAACATCTGGTTGGGTAGCTCGGTATTCTTGGCGCTATTAGCGATCTCTATCTTTGGCGGTGCCCGCCAACGCATCCGGCAACGGGAGTTACTAGCGGCTCAAGAGGCTGCGATTCAGGAGGAAAAGATCCAGCGCCTGGAACAGGAAAAACGACTCCTTGCTCTTTCATCCATGATTGAGGGTCAGGAACAAGAGCGCCGCCGTATTGCCAAAGATCTGCACGATGGAATGGGGGGCTTGCTCACAACGATTAAAGCCCACTATAACACGGTAGCGGAGGCGGTAGCCGATACTGAGAAATTTCAAGAGGTCGTACCACAAACGGGGGCTTTGATAGACAGGGCCTGTACCGAGGTTCGTCGAATATCGCAAAATATGATGCCGGCAGCCCTGTTGTATGCTGGACTGGAAGGGGCCTTGGAAGATCTTGCCGTACAGGTACGTACAAGCGGCGTTGCTTGTGATCTGGAACTGGTAGGTGACTTGAATGCCATGGAAGAAGCGCGTACCGTTGCTATATATCGAATCCTGCAAGAGGCGGTGAATAATATTCTCAAGCATGCTCAGGCCACTCACGTCTTGATCCAGCTCATCGCACATGGCGATGAACTACACATGACAGTCGAAGACAATGGTAAGGGCTTTGAATTTGAAGAAGCCCTGCACAAAAAGTCAGTTGGCTTAAAGAGCTTTAGTTCCCGGGTGCAGTACCTCAAGGGGAGCTGGCATGTAGACAGTGTACCAGGTGAGGGTACTACCATTTCCTTTAACGTACCGTTGAGTGAAAACTACGTGAATTCATAGAGGCCTAAACGGACAGAATTCTGGTAAGCCCGATGGCGTATTTCAGCTAATTTTGTGAGTAGGCACATTGAATACCGAGTCAACAGCAAGTAATTACCTTTTGGTAGCGGAATGAATAAGCAAAAGACCATCTACTAACATCCAAAACCCGAATTCATGATTAACCTCTTCATCGCAGATGATCACCAACTGGAAATTGACGGTATCAAACTCATGCTTTCCGATGAAGAAGATATTGTCTGTAAGGGAGAGGCTAATGATGGCGCGGCTGCCTTGGAAGGCCTGAAGCAAGCCAACTATGACATTATTCTCCTAGATATCAATATGCCCAAGATCAACGGAGTAGATGCTTGCCGACAAATCAGAAGAGACTACCCAAATATTCGCATCCTCATTCTTTCCATGTTGAAAGAAGCCAGCATGATCAAGATGATGTTGAAAAACGGGGCAAATGGTTACCTCCTGAAAAATGCTGGAAAAGCAGATATTCTGAAAGCGATCCGAACCGTGGTAAAAGGGCAACAGTACTTCAGCCCAGAAGTAGCGGACATCGTGATGGCTAGCTTGGCAGGTGCGGAAAAGAAAGAGCAGAAATCACCTTTCCCGCAGTTGTCACGCAGAGAGAAGCAGGTTCTCCAGCTCATTGTCAATGAATACACTACTGGAGAAATAGCAAGTGAATTGGGAATTAGCTTCGGTACAGTGGAAACACACCGGCGCAATCTGCTCATTAAACTAGGCGCAAGAAATACCGCCGGCTTGGTACGAACCGGTTTAGAATACGGCTTACTCGAATAGGCGAACTCATCAGCAACTACTACGGACCTTTTAACATCTGCTAACCAAATCACCTGGTTAAGCAGTAAACAGCTAGTACTCATAGAATTCCTTCACCAAAACCTTATGAACACATGCGTAAAACGTATACCCACTTTGGCGCTCTATTATTAGCGTTATGTCTGATGCTATCCGCAAGGGCACAAGATCTGCAAAAGCAAAATCCTAGTTCTTTCCTTAACCGAATGGAGGACGTAGCCATGCACAGTAACGGATCAGGATTAGCTATTGGAACCGCAGGCTTATTACTGAAAACGACTGATTATGGCGAAAACTGGAGTGTCTACTCGGAATCTCTGAACAGTACTCGGCGGATCGCTGCTATTCCAGAAACAGAGGGTCAGTCCTTCCTGCTACTGTTCAGTAACCAAATTCAGGTTACTAATGACGGTGGCGCTACGTGGACTACCTCTACATTCACCGATCCCTATGAAGGCGGCTCGCTTTCCTTTAGGTCCCTTCCCAGTAATGCCGCCATGTATGCTGCTAATCCTGGACAGATTTACAAATCGGTAGATGGTGGACAAAATTGGTCGTCCGTCACTCCAGATTTAGGAGAGGATGATTTGAAATCGTTGCATTTTACATCAGAGGAAATAGGCTGGTGCTCAACTAATGCAAACGATAGATGGTGGCGCCAATTGGCAGGTCTTCAATGATACAGACTTTGATGAATCTACACTGGTGGCTTTTCTCGACCAAAATATTGGCTATGCATGTGTGTTCAAAGACCTGTATAAGACTACAGACGGCGGACAAACCTGGTCGCTACGTTTGGCCAATGCTTTCGGTAGTCATCTAGATCAGATTGAAGTCATTGATGAGGATAAGCTAGTGTTCTCACAAGGAGCCTTAGTCGTTTATGCTACTGGCGACGGTGGTCAAACCGTGGAGCGTTTCGCTGCCTTACCGTACGGGTACAACTATCAATACCTGACGACTCTTCCGGATGGCCGCGTCTGGTTGGCTTGTAGTTATGGTTCCGTTGCTTATTCAGAAAATGGTGGGCTGGATTACATCGATCAGGTACCAGATATTAAGTACACTTTCAACCACATCGATTTTCTAGACGCTAACATCGGCTGGGCTGCTGGACGGGGAGCGATTGTCAGAACAGATGATGGTGGAGATAGCTGGGAGCCTACCACTATGCCG